>NZ_OBMS01000045.1:0-7995 GCF_900217715.1 Bacteroides sp. AR29 | reverse complement strand
CGACCCATCCTGCTCGATATAATAGAGGACCGACATGGGCGCAAGTCCATCATCATCACCTCGCAACTGCCAACGGACAATTGGTATGATGCAATCGGAGACCCTACAGTAGCAGATGCCATTATGGATCGTATTATACATACGGCGCACCGGATTGAGCTGACAGGAGAAAGTGTCCGTAAAATGGCTGCATACAGAGGGAAATAAACTAAAATAATAATAACCCCATCGGTCAAGACTTTTTAAGGGGGCATTGTTGAATGTTTTAAGGGGGCAGAATCGCTTGGTTTTAGGGGGCAGCTTACACTGGATTTTCCAGCAGATATTATGGAGCGTTTGCCTGATACGCTCAATGTGGCTATGCAACGACCTTTGGCGAAGTTTGAGTTCATCACCAACGATGTGGTGGAGTTCATCGACAAGGAATCCACCCGTATAGCATCCAAAGCTAACGAAAACAAAAACAAATCAGTCGATGACACTCCGACAAGAGCCGTAAATATCGAGGATTACAAGGTCGTGTTCTACTATGTGGGATTTATGCCTCACGCTTATAGTATGTACACCGACAAGCCCGTGGATTCCTCTACGGGAGTGATGTTCGAGTCCACCTTGAGGAAACTCTCCGAATCGGAGGCTTCAATGGGATTTGACTATGTATTTGTAAACGGCAAGAAGTCGGCTGTAACGGTGCAGATAGGTATTTATGACAATGAGGGCACACAACTTTCATTGACCGAGCCGATAGAAGTGCCGTTGAAGCGTAGCCACCATACCACATTAACGGGTATGTTCCTGATGTCGGAGGCATCGGGAGGTGTAACCATCAATCCTGACTTTGACGGAGACCATAACCTGATTTTCCCCTAACAGATAGAAACGATGAAGAATCTACTACATAACATATCAATATTGGCGGTGCTTGCCCTGATGATGGTAGGCATACAATCCTGTTCAGATGATTGGCAAGAGGTGGGCGATGTTCGAGTAAGTTTCACTGCCACACTTCCTACTGACACTCGTACCCGTTCATTCGGGAAAGCGGAACAAGTAAATACCCTTGTGGTGGGAATATTCAAAAAGGGCGTTGCAGATGTGCATACCAACAGCAGTAGCAACTGGAGTTATCACGAAATAGACCGCAAGTCATTCCCAATATATGACACTTCGGCAGATGTACAACTCACATTGGCACAGGAGCAGACATACAGTTTTATCTTTTGGGCGTATGATAGCAATCAGAACATCTACAATATAGATGATCTGACCGCTATCGAAATGAACGCTCTACCTAATCCGATAACATTCACCCAAGCGGAAGCCGCTGATGCTTTCTTCGCCACAATGGGAGACATTACCATTACGGGAGATTGCAGTTATCCCGTTGAACTTGTCCGTCCGTTGGCTCAAATCAATGTAGGAACTATAAGAACACCGATGCAGGCATCATTTACAGCAAAAGATGTTCCCGACACATTCCACCCATTTACCAATACCGCAAGCGGTGTAACCGATTACACTTGGAATTTCAGCGATACCACAACCGAAACATTCTCTGTAAAAGATAATGACGGTAATGAAACGGTATATAACTACCTCGCTATGGGCTATCTGTTTGCTCCGACCACAGCAACAAAGGTTTCTGCTGAACTAATCTTGACCGATGGCAATGCAAGCAAGACGATACAATTTCCACAGGTGGAAATTGAAGCCAATCAACGAAGCAACATCGCAGGGAATTTCACAGCAACAGAATAAGAGAATTGACATATAAGTAAAACCTAATTAACGAGTTAAAAGCCGAATAGAAAACAGAAATCAAGCAGAATCCGCAAAGGTAAGGGATAGTTCCCAAGACCTTTACCCTGCATCGGTGCAGGCAACAACGATTGATGATAAACTCCCGTTCTGCTCACGCAGGACAGCCCTAAACAATGGAGGCGACATTCAAAGGAATGTGGCAACCATTACAAAAACAGAAAATCAGAAACAAGTAAACTTTATTGTTAAATTTAAAAATCAAAAAAATGAACAAGAAATTATTCTTAGGTATGTTCGCAGCAGCAGGTATGTTGCTGGCAACATCGTGTTCGAATGACGAACTGGATGTGGTTCAGTCAGGAAACGAGGCTCAGGTGACATTCTCACTTGCTGCCGAAGGTGGTATCGCTACCCGTGCTATCAGTGATGGTAAAAGTGCAGATGTTCTGTACTATGCTATCTATGATGCAGACAAAAAGTTGATTACAACTATTGCAGGCTCTACAAACGGCTTGTTGACAAAGCCAAAAGCTTTTCCTAATGGAAGTAAGCAAGATGCAGTAGAAGTGACATTGGCAAAGGGACAGGAGTACACAGCCGTATTTTGGGCACAAGATGCAAGCTGCAATGCTTACACAGTTACTGCAGAACCTGACGGACTAAAAGTTGCCGTAGATTATGAGGGTGACAATAACGATGAGACTCGTGACGCATTCTTCAAGGCTGAAACTTTCAAGGTAACAGGCAATACAGAAATTGATGTTGTATTGAAGCGTCCTTTTGCTCAAATCAATGTGGGTGTAACAGAAGCTGATTGGAAAGCAGCAGTAGAATCAGGTATAGAAATTACCGCGTCAAAGGTTGTCATCAAGAATGCTGCTACTTCTATCAACTTGCTCGATGGTACTGTAAAAGGCGAACAGGCAGTTGAATATGATTTTGCAGCAATCCCTACAGACCCTGCAATTTTGGAAGTTGATGTGGATAGAGATGGTACTATTCAGGAAAACGAGAAGTACAAGTATCTTTCTATGAGCTATATTTTGACTGATAACGATGAAAAGAGAACTACTTTGGAAGCAGATGGTCTGCAGTTTACATTTAAGTCAGGTGGTGAAGACATCGTTTTCGATGAAGGTTTACATGCAGTTCCCGTACAACGTAATTGGAGAACAAATATTCTTGGTAAACTTCTGACGGGCGATATTCGATTCAATATTGTTATTGATGAAAGATTCGATGATGATTATAATTATCCTGAATTTGAAGAGGTTACAAATGGAGTTAAATATGATGCAGCGACCAAGACCTATTATCTCTACTCAGTAGATGGTCTTAACTGGTTATCAACAGAAAGTAATACCAATAGCAACCAATTCTCTGGTTATACAGTGAAATTGACTTCTGATGTTGATATGAAAAATGTTGCTTGGACTCCTATCGGTACAACCAAAACATTCATGGGAACTTTCGATGGTGGTAATAAGACAATAAGTAATTTGACTGTAAAGGTTACTGATGATGAAAATTCTGCTGGCTTGTTTGGTAATGTAATTGGTAACATTAAGAATGTAAAATTGTCTAATGTTAATATATCTGGACATTACAAAGCAGGTGCAGTCGTAGGTTCTATCTATGGTAATATTGAGAATTGTCATGTAGATGGTGGTAAGATTCTCTCAACTCCTAACAGCCAGAAAAATAATGCTAATAACGTTGGTGGTATCGTTGGATATGTTTCTGAGAATAGCAAAACGGGCTATTCTGTTACAAACTGTACTGTAAACAACCTTGATATAACAGCCTACAGAAGTGTTGGTGGTATAGCAGGACGCTTAATGACTGGTGCTAAAGTTGAAAACTGCGTAGTTAATAATACTAATGTAATTGCAGATATGATTGCTGAATATGCAGATACAGGTAAGGAATCAGCTGCTGGTGCAGTTGTGGGTGATAACAGACCAAACGCAGATCTTTCTTCAAATACTACTAACAATGTAACTGTAAATGTTTATACTGTAGAAAATAATATTGCAACAGTAGGTACTGCTAATGGCGTAAATTATGCTCTTAGTCAAGGATATACAACTGTATTTGCTGAAGATGTAGCCGCTCCTCTTGCAAATAGTGCTATTTATGGAACTCCTGTTGCTGTAGTTATGAAAGAAGGTGGTGTTCTTGATGGCAATGGATTCTCTTTGGATATTGAAAATCCTCAATACAATGGTTATGCTGTTGAAACATATGGAGGTACAATCAAGAATTTAACAATTGACACCCCTGTCGGTCGTGGTATTGTTATTTCATCGCCTAAACAAGATATTTATATTGATAATGTAGTTGTTGATGGTCCTGGTTATGCAATCAATACTACTGAGCATAATGGGAAGAATCTGATAGTGACAAACTCTACAGTGAAAGGGTGGACAAGTCTTGCAGGTCTTGATGCCGTTTCATTCACAAAATGTAATTTTGGAGAGAACTCATCTAAATATTGGCAAAACAATGGCTATGACCAAGACTATGACCGTCTTATCCGCCCATATGTTTCTACAACTTTTACTGAATGTGTATTTGAAAAAGGTTACTATTTAGACTTATCAGCTCTTGCTGCAAATGCAAAGATTACACTTAAAGATTGCGTATGTGGTGAGGTAGAAATCACAGCAGAAAATTATAATACATATATAAGTGTTGAGCTTCCAGCTAACAGAACATTGACAGACTGTGTGGCTTTTGAATAATGAGGCACAATAGAGAAGATTAAGAAACTCTATCATTTCCTTGATAGATATTTACATATAAGACGATTGAGACCTGCCGTTCGTGAGAATAGCAGGTCTCGTTGTCTATTAGCATATCCCTTTGGGTGAAATCTGATGCCCAATACTCCACAACGATAGTAGTATGCTAATCCCGTTCTCTTTTCGCTGGCATAAACTCTCCAACACCTTTTGCCTTATCTTACTTGCCTCATAAGTGTTAAACCGAAACGCAAGGGCAATAACCACTTCAAGATTGTAGTATGTAGCCCAACTTTTAGGCGTTGCCAAATCGCATCGTTGGGTAGTAACAGGGCAAAGTACTCCACTCTTGTATATCGCTTTTATGGCGGCTCGGAGTGTCGGGGCTATCACCCCGAACAACTCCACCAATTCCATTTCAGACATCCATACATTGCCGATTGGGATATTCACTCTGCCGCTTTCGCTGATTGTTATAATTGCTCGTTCCATAGTTACATTGCTATTGAGATTTCACTAAACGATTGATTAAGTCTGTTGCCAAACATTGTCAAATCCTTGTCGATTTTCTCGGTTGTAATCTTAGCATACTTTTGTGTCGTAGTAATGTTTGTATGCCCCAACACTCGGCTTACACTCTCAATGGGAACACCCTTACTTAGAGCAAGCGTAGCGAACCCATGACGTGCGGTATGGAATGAAATATCCTTTGAAATCCCACACTCTTTTATCATCTTTTTCAATGGTTTACAGATATTCCAATAGTTGAGATTGGGGAATACGAGTTTGTCCTCTTGGAATCTCTCGTATCGCTTGATTATCTGCAATGGAATATCCAATAGTTTCACTTGGAAATTGACCTTTGTCTTGTGTCGCTTAGATAGAATCCACTTCTCGCCGTTTATCTCTACAATATCTTCGGTTGTCAGTTCTTTAATATCCACAAATGATAAGGCTGTGAAGCTTGCGAACACAAACAGGTCTCGGATATAAGCCAACTTCTTATCCGCAAATTCGTGTGTCATTACAGCCTTGATTTCATCTTCGGTCAAGTATTGACGCTCCTTGATGTTCTGATTTACCCGATACTGAGCAAAAGGATTTCTCGGTGTCAGTCCATTGTAATGAGCCTTAGAAACGATTGTTTTCAGCCACATACAATGTGACCATACACTACCATTATGCAAACCTGCATCGGTAGAGAGATAAATTTCATACTCCTTGATAAAATCGGGAGTAAGTTCAAGCATAGAAATATCACTACGCTTGTAGCACTTCTTGATGAATGCAGCCAAATGATTTCGTGACCTTACACGCACATTGTAGGAACTTGCTGCACGGTCTATGCCGATACGTTTCTTGAAACTCTCGTTGTCTTTATCAAATGCTCCGAGCAATGTTTCATATTCCGTTCCGATACCTTGATAGGCATTGCGTACCATTTCGGCAGTTACATAGGCTTCTCTATCCGAAATGCGTTGATAATGCTTGATGATTTGAGCCTTGATATTATCCAAAGCCAAATTGATGTCTCTCGATTCTTTGCTCTTACCCTTTGCCCGATTGCCTTTGGCATCCCACATTGCTTTTGCAATGGTCAGTTTGCAACTGAATTGAGCCACTGAACCATTGATTGTAACTCGCCCCATAATGGGGACAATACCGTTTTTCTCTTTGCTTCCGTTCACATAGAACAGCACCTTAAATGTACTTCGCATAATCCAATTCTTTTTTGGTTACAAAATTAGTTATCAGCGAGTTGTACACTGTTATGCAGAATGTGGCAGAGAATAGAAATAAACTCCAACGACCTATAAACTTACCTTATTATCGGGTAATGGATAAGAAACCGTCCACCCTCATTACCTTTCATTTCCTTGCACTTTCGCATCGGCGAGGCTTTCATCATAAGTCCTCATAAGTCACTGAACACCAGTGCCGCCATCATCATTTTCCTTCATTCGTTAGATTTTTCCAGAGATATATCATATTCTTGCCGTAAAATAGAGAAGCACCTCCTTCGTGACATTCATTATATTTGGCTTGCCGGTAATGAGCATCCGGATTTTATCACGATCAACCGTTTTCGTAACCGTGTAAAGGAGGAAATAAATAATGTATTTACCCAGTTGATTTTTGTCCTTGCCGATAAAGGTTTCATCAGCCTTGATGTGGAGTATATTGACGGCACCAAGATTGAATCCAAAGCCAACAAATATACTTTTGTCTGGCGCAAGACAGTCGAACGGAACCGTACGAGACTAATGGATAAAATCCGTATTCTCTTGGAGCAGGTGGATGAAACCATTGCACAGGAGAACTCTATAAAAGACACATCCGTGGAGTTTACTTCCTGCAGGCTCTCTGACATAGTGGATGAACTTAAAGAAGCCCTGGAACGCCAGCCTGCAACAAAGGATAAGGAAGAAAAGAAAGCCCTGCGCAAAAAGAAGAAGCAGGTCAGGGAACTTGAAGGGTATCGTGACAAGCTGATAGAATATGACAATCACCTTGATACCCTTGGAGAACGTAACTCCTATTCCAAGACCGATCCTGGTGCCACATTCATGCGCATGAAAGAAGATGCCATGAAGAACGGGCAGACCAAACCCGGATATAATCTGCAAATAGGTACTGAAAACCAATTTATCACAGACTTCCGTCTGTTTCCCAACCCTACCGATACACTGACCCTCATACCTTTTTTCCACTCTTTCCAGTACCGCTATAACCGTTTACCGAATATCTGCGTGGCAGACTCCGGTTACGGTTCGGAAGAAAATTACCGGTTCATGCAGGAGAATGGGATAGAAGCCTTCATCAAGTACAATTACTTCCATAAAGAACAGCGTCCCCGTTATACTCCCAACCCGTTCCATGCCGAAAGTCTCCATTACAATGCCCAAGAGGATTATTACGTTTGTCCTATGGGACAGCACATGAACCGTATAGGAACCAAACGTGACAAGACAGCGAGCGGATACATCACCGAAAGTGCCCGGTATAAAGCAAAAAGATGCGAAGGTTGCCCTTTGCGTGGCAGTTGTTTTAAAGCTCGGGGGAACCGTATTATAGAAGTCAACCACCGATTAAATCAATACAAACGGCAGGCACGGGAAAGGTTGCTCTCAGAAGAAGGTATCAAGCATAGAGGCAGGAGGTGTATAGAACCAGAAGCTGTGTTTGGACAAATGAAATACAACATGGCATACAGAAGATTCCGGCATGTGGGAGAAGACAAGGTTACAATGGACTTTGCTTTCTTTGCTATAGCCTTTAATATCAAAAAAATGTGTGCTAAACTGATAAAAGAAGGAAAGGGGCTCATTACAGTTGCCAAATATTTGTTTATGGGACTATTTATAACCCGATATAATTGGAATATAGCAACTTGCTGCCAAATGCATGAGGAAAAAGTAGCATAGCCAAAAGAAAATATAGCAGAACTTAAAATATAAAAGAGGTTGTGCCAACGTTTTGACACAACCTC
>NZ_OBMS01000015.1:0-101959 GCF_900217715.1 Bacteroides sp. AR29 | reverse complement strand
CACAAGATTAGATTTCTCAGGGTCGTTGTAGACTACGACGTTGATAGGATGCAGGTGTACAGGCAGCGATGTCATAGCCGAGCATTACTAATTGCCCGTCCACTTTTTGCCTTCCGTGTATGGAGGTATATACGTTCAGCAATATATGGACACTTTACTTTTTTCTCATCATGTCTGCCTTATTCAGGTGACTACAGCACCGGGGTTCCACCTCTTCCCATTCCGAACAGAGAAGTTAAGCCCGGTCACGCCGATGGTACTGCGTAACAGTGGGAGAGTAGGTAGTCGCCGTTTTCAGAAGAAGCCTCCGTGTCTGATAAGGATACGGAGGCTTTGTTCGTTTTATATACCTCTCCTCTAACATTCCGTTTCTACCGCTAATCACTATACCTTATTATATATAATTATTCATCATATATTCATCAGATTAATTCCCGAATTAAGGTGCTAAATGAATGATTAAAAACGTTTAAATCAGTATTTTATATCCTATTTCCACTTTCGTATTTCATATATTCTTCGTACCTTTACAGTGTATTAAAAGGTATAGTAAATCCTTTAATCAGTGAACAATTTAATCTTTTTACAAAAGAAAGTAACATAGCTGTAAAACAAATAAGAGAGACATCTGTTATTTATTGTAGAATCATTAGACGACATGAAAACAACTGTAAAGACATTCTGGATATGCATGCTACTGATGTTGACTTGCAGCATTAGCGGTAAAGCCATTGACCTGGTGCAGGTGGATGACAGAATGGCCGGAACTGCTGAAGTTTCCGCTTCTTTATCTTCATGTTCTTCTACTTCCGACAATAGTATTGACAAGAAGAATTCATTGTTCACGAATACCAAGTTCGCATGGACTACGGATGTCGAACTGGGAAACAAACCGGTTTCCGAAACTTACTCTTCTCATCAACAGCGTTTGCGCAGGGTGATTGAAGACAATCTTTTCCTCAGAAACATTCTTTTGATGTTATCCAACCACGAGAATCTACTCGTGCAAGGCCGCTCTAAATTATACTACTCAGATAAAGACCCGTACTATGCATTGACGGGCAGTGATTACTATATTTATACGCTTCGGCGGATTTTGATTTAGCCAACTTTTCTTCTTATTGATTTCCCCCTTTTTCTCCTTATTGTCTTGAAGAGACTGAAGGCAGGTGACCTTTAGTGTACATATATGTTAGTTAAGGTTGCAAGGATGATTACGCCCTATCGGTTCGTAAGCGGGAAGTCGTATCCCTATGCTTTATTTTCAAAACTCTATTTAAATACCAACAATTAAACTTTTCATCATGGAAACTACTCAAAAAAAAGCAGCCTCTTTTAAAGGCATCAGATCTGCCGGTTGGGTAATCGTAATCTGTTTTATCATCGCCGTGCTTATTTTTCACTTTGTGTTGGGAAATCCCTCCAACTTTATGAACAACGACCCGAACAACCATCCGTTGCCGGGTAACTTCCTCGGTACCATCTATAAAGGTGGATTCATTGTTCCTGTAATTCAAACGCTTTTGCTGACTGTCATCGCACTGAGTATTGAACGTTATATTGCCATTGGCGCTGCCTTTGGTAAGGGGTCATTGGTGAAATTCGTAGCTAACATCAAAGCAGCCTTGGCTGAAGGTGATATGAAGAAGGCACAACAAATCTGCGATTCACAACGTGGTTCTGTAGCCAATGTGGTAAATGCCACTTTGAAGAAGTATGCCGAGATGGAGAATGACACAGAGCTGTCCAAAGACCAGAAACTGCTTGCCATCCAGAAGGAATTGGAAGAAGCCACTGCGCTGGAACTGCCGATGATGGAGCAGAATCTTCCTATTATTGGTACCATCACGACTTTAGGTACATTGATGGGATTGCTCGGTACAGTTATCGGTATGATCCGTTCATTTGCCGCCCTTGCAGCCGGAGGTTCAGCCGACTCCATGGCTCTGTCGCAAGGTATTTCTGAGGCTTTGATTAATACTGCCTTCGGTATCTTGACCGGTGCATTGGCCGTTATCTCCTACAACTATTATACAAACAAGATTGACAAGTTGACTTACAGCCTCGATGAGGTTGGTTTCTCCATCGTGCAGACTTTTGCAGCTACCCATAAATAGTTGACTGCTGATAGTTGGAGCTGCGCTGTGACGTAGGCTTCTATTATCTATTCAACGAATGAATTCTCAATTTTAATTTTCAATGAAACGATTATGGGCAGAGCGAAAATAAAAAAGAAAAGTACGTTCATCGATATGACGGCGATGAGTGACGTAACTGTACTGCTGCTGACCTTCTTCATGCTGACTTCTACGTTCGTGAAGAAAGAGCCGGTACAAGTAACGACTCCCGCCTCTGTATCCGAGATTAAGATTCCGGAGACAAATGTACTCCAGATATTGGTCGATCCGAGCGGAAAAGTATTTATGAGTCTGGACAAGCAGTCCGACTTGCGCGAAGTGCTGGAAGCTATGGGGCAGGAGTATGGAGTGACTTTCACTCCGGAGGAAACTAAAAAATTCATGCTGGCGTCTACCTTTGGTGTGCCGATGAAGAGTATGAAGAAATACCTCGACTTGCCGCAAGACCAGCAAGATGCTGTATTGAAGAATGAGGGGATACCGACAGACAGTATTGACAATCAGTTCAAGGCCTGGGTACGCAACGCCCGTGCAGTGAACAGTGATTTGCGCATTGCCATCAAGGCAGATGCCAATACTCCTTATTCCGTAATAAAAAATGTGATGAACTCACTTCAGGACCTCAGAGAGAACCGGTACAACCTGATTACTTCTCTGAAGACCACAAGTGAGGAGTGACAAGCTACGAGTTACAAGTAGAACAAGAAAGGAAACATTATGGCTGAAATACAAGAAAGCGGCAACAAGAAAGGTGGAAAAAGCAAGCAGAAGAAAATGACTGTCAGGGTGGACTTTACACCTATGGTGGACATGAACATGTTGCTGATTACCTTCTTTATGCTTTGTACCTCACTGAGCAAACCTCAGACCATGGAGATAAGCATGCCGAGCAATGACAAGACCATCACCGAGGAGCAGCAGACCAAAGTCAAGGCTTCCCAAGCCATCACGCTGTTGCTGGGGGATGACAACAAGTTGTATTATTACGAAGGGGAACCTAACTACAAGGACTATACTTCACTGAAGGAAACTACCTATCAGGCGGATGGTCTGCGGGCAATGCTTCTGCAACGTAATAGAGTTGCTGTGAACGAGGTGAACAGACTGAAGCAGCAGAAACTGGATCTTAAGATATCAGAGGATGACTACCGGAAACAGCTTTCCGAAATAAAAAGTGGAAAGGATACGCCGACAGTCATCATCAAGGCTACCGACAAGTCTTCGTACAAGAATCTGATTGATGCTCTCGATGAAATGCAGATATGTAATATAGGTAAGTATGTGATAACGGATATTGCCGAAGCCGACGAGTTTTTGATGAAGAACTACGAAAGCAAGGGCGAATTGTCCCAGAACATTGCTGAATGATGTGTAACACCCAAAGAAAGGAAAGAATATGGCTAAAGTAGATTTAAGCTCCCAAGCATGGTGTGACCTCGTGTTCAGTGGTAAGAACAAAGCATATGGAGCCTATAAGATGCGTGAGACCTCTCCCAGACGGCACAACATTGCCGTGATACTGGTAATTGTAATTGCATTGATAGGTTTCAGTATCCCTACGCTGATAAAGATGGCTACCCCCAAACAGAAAGAGGTGATGACCGAAGTGACTACCCTTTCGCAGCTGGAAGAACCGGAAGTGAAGCAGGAAGAGATGAAGCGGATAGAGCCCGTGGCCCCACCGCCGCCTGCATTGAAAAGCTCCATTAAGTTTACCGCTCCCGTCATCAAAAAGGATGAGGAAGTGAGGGACGAGGATGAAATAAAAAGCCAGACAGAACTGACGGAAACGAAAGTTGCCATCTCCATTGCCGACGTGAAAGGTAATGACGAGGAACACGGCAAGGACATCGCCGACTTGAAACAAGTGGTGACGCAGGCCGAACCGGAACCTGAAAAGGTTTTCGATATGGTAGAGCAGATGCCCCAGTTCCCCGGTGGTCAGGCCGAGATGATGCAGTTCATCAGCAAGAATATGAAGTATCCGACCATTGCCCAGGAAAACGGTACGCAAGGGCGTGTAACCTGCCAGTTTGTGGTAGGTGCCGACGGCAAGGTGCGTGATGTGAAAGTGCTGAGAGGTGTAGACCCCTATCTGGATAAGGAAGCTGTCCGTGTGATTATGTCCATGCCCAAATGGATTCCCGGCAAGCAGAATGGTAAGGCCGTATCGGTGAAATATACGATACCGGTGATGTTTAGATTACAATAAGTGTGTGTGTTATGAAAACGGTGAAACAACTTCAGCTTTCAGGCTTACTGGTGCTGCTGACTCTGCTGTCGGCCTGCCAAAGCAAGTCCAAGGACGGACAAACGGATACGTATACCTCCGGTGTGATTGCAATTGCTGCGGACGAAAGTTTCCAGCCTATTGTGCAGGAAGAAATTGACGTGTTCGAAGGACTGTTCCCCTTGGCAGGAATTGTGCCCCGTTATGTGACGGAAGTCGATGCCGTCAACCTCTTGCTCAAGGACAGTCTGCGGTTGGCAATAACCAGTCGCAGACTGACTCCCGAAGAGATGAATTCCTTCAATAGCCGGAAGTTTTTTCCGCAGGAGATAAAGATTGCTACGGACGGGCTGGCATTGATAACCCATCTTGGCAATCCGGATTCATTGATTAGTGTGAAGGACATCCGCCGCATCCTGACGGGTGATGCGAAGCAGTGGAAAGATATCTATCCGGCTTCCCGTCTGGGGGATATCAGTCTTGTGTTTGACAACAAGAACTCCAGTACCGTACGTTTTGCTGTCGATTCCATCTGTAAGGGTGTACCGCTTTCCAGTCAGTTGAAAGCGTTGAAAACCAATAGGGAGGTGATTGACTACGTGGCCCGCACGCCTGATGCCATCGGTATTATCGGCGTGAACTGGCTGAGCGACCGGAATGACAGTACGGGGCTCTCTTTCAGTAAAGAGGTGCGGCTGATGTCCGTCAGTGCTGCTGACAAGGCCATGCCGGACAACAGTTACAAACCCTATCAGGCGTATTTGTATTACGGTGATTATCCGTTGGCACGCAGCATCTATGCCTTGTTGAATGATCCGCGGAGCGCACTTCCGTGGGGATTTGCCTCTTTCCTCGCTTCCGACCGGGGACAGCGGATTATATTGAAGTCGGGATTGGTCCCCGCCACCCAACCGGTGCGCGTGGTGAACGTCAAGGATGAATAACTAAAATGAATGCTAACATGAAACGTAGATTTGTATTTTGTTTGGGAGCGATGCTGTTTGCAGGTACGCTCGCCGCACAAACGCCGGTGCCCGAATGGCAGGCGGGGGTGGATAAAGTAAAAAGTCTGATAAAGACGAATCCGGAGCAGGCTTCCGACGCAGCCGGAGAACTGCTGAAGGGCAAGAACAAGAAAAATGTGGAGCTTGTGACTTCCGTGGCCCGTGCCTATCTGGATGTAGGACAGCTGAAAGAGGCGGAAACCTATCTGGAGATGGCAAGAAAGGCCGACAACAAGGCTCCGGCAGTTTCTGTACTCGAGGGTGACATCGCTTTTGCCCGGAAAGATATCGGAAAGGCATGCCAGCTTTATGAGCAAGCCATCTATTTTGATTCGAATTATAAGGATGCGTATCTGAAATATGCGCAGGCATACAAGTCTGCCAGTCCTTCGCAGGCCATAGAGAAGCTGAACCAGCTGAAGGCCATAGCTCCGGATTGCCTGGAAGCAGACAAGGAGCTGGCGGAAGTGTATTACGCCACCAACCGTTTTGGCAAGGCTGCCGACACCTATGCCAAGTTCATCGATACTCCCGTGGCTACGGAAGATGACATCCTTAAATATGCTTTTGCACTATTCCTGAACCACGACTTCGAGAAATCCTTGGCGGTGGCGCAGAAAGGTTTGCAGAAGAATGCCCGCCATGCCGCATTCAACCGGCTTGTGATGTACAACAATGTCGACCTCAAGCGTTATGACGAGGCAGAGAAGGCTGCCGATGCTTTCTTCAATGCTTCGGATAATGCCGATTATTCATGCTTGGATTACCGCTATCACGGTGCTCTGTTGAGTGCTCTGAAGAAATATGACCAGGCCATTGAGGAATATGGTAAGGCATTGGAGAAGGATGAGAGTCAGGTGGATTTGTGGCGTGAGATTGCCGATGCTTATGAATTGAAAAACGACTATACCCAAGCCATTGCTGCTTATAAAAAGTACTATGACTCGCTGGCACAAGATAAAAAGACGTCCGAAAACTTATTCCAGTTAGGGCGTCTGTACTACGGAGAGGGTACGTCCTCGGACACTCTCTCCGTTCAGTCTGCCGACCGCATGGCGGCATTGCAGGCTGCCGACTCTGTGTTCGCACTTGTTGCCGAACAAGCTCCCGACAGTTATTTGGGAGATATGTGGCGCGCCCGCACACACTCTGCCATGGACCCCGAAACTACAGAGGGATTGGCGAAACCTTATTACGAGAAGGTGGTGGACGTACTGCTTGCCAAAAACGAACCGAGGTACAACTCTGCATTGATAGAGTGTTACAGTTATCTGGGCTACTACTATCTGTTGAAGAGTGACTATGCTACTTCGAAAGAGTACTGGAATAAAATTCTGGCTATCGACCCCACCAATGCCACAGCAAACAAGGCATTGGACGGCATCAAATAGCAATAATTTTAGTTGTTTGTCGTGTCGGGAGGAGTGGAGAGTGATTCTTAGCTCCTCCTTTTTTGTTGCAGGGTCCCCCTTGGAGGCAGTGATTGCTTGCGGTAGTCCGTGGGTGAAGTGCCTAAGTGTGTCTTCACATACTTCCCGAAAAAGGAGATGTTGGGGAAATCCTGATGCTCGGAAATCTCCTTGATAGACTTATTGGAATACTTCAGAAAATATTTGATGTCTTCGACCACATAATCGTTTATCCACTCGAAGGCTGTCTTTCCGCTGACCTTTTTGCAGACGGTGGAAAGATATTTGGGAGTAACACACAGCTTACCCGCATAATAGGAAATAGAACGTTTTTTCACCTCGGTGCAGGCCAGCAGGTCGAGGAATCTCTTGAATAGAATGTTGCTCCGCTTCACCATTTGGCTTTCGGGAGGGGTGCTCAACTGGTTTAAATCTGCCAGCAGCTCATACAGCATGGTGCGTATCAGCGACCTGATGACTTCTTTGTAGTAGGGCTGCTCCGCTTGTTTCATTCGGGCACGTATCACCTTATAGTATAAATCGAACAGTTGCACTCTGTCCTTGTCAATGCGTACTACCGGATTCTGGCTGATATAGAAAGCCTTGTTCCATATGTCACTACTTTTATGAAGGTACTTCTGTGTAATCTGGGTCGACAGACAGAACATGGCGCCCTTGAAGTCGGAACTGGTTGTGCAATTGCTCAGAATCATATTGGGCATACAAATCAGCATCTCACCGGGGTAGATAGCATATTTTTGGGTATTGATGTTTATCTGCAGTCTTCCTTTTACACAGACCACATAGATGTTTGCATTCAACTTGAAATACTTGTTGAAAAGCAAGTTCTTGAAATCTCCAAGTATAGCAATATCGTTGTCGGTATAGTCCGTACTTGTATATTCTGCTATATTGTATGTGTTAAGTTGGTAAATCTTTTCTTCGTTTTTCATATTCATGTCTTTAGCTCCTTTGCAAATGTAAAGCAAGTGGCAGGAAATATAGAGTCCTAAATGGATACAGAAGTGTCCTAATCTTCTTGCGTGTGAGGCTAATTTCGAACCAAAGAATAGAATTGTTCCTTTTTCTGAGCATTTTTTTTCTTGAAACGCTTGTCGTATTGAAAAGAATGTCTACTTTTGCGGTGTACTATTATACTAATACACATAGACAATAAGATATTTAATTCATTCAAGCGTATGTTACAAGTAGAAAACATTTCATTTAGTTATCGCAAGGGGCGGAAAGAAGTCCTGAGCGATTTTTCACTTTCGCTGGAAGCCGGCCGGGTTTACGGTCTGTTGGGTAAGAACGGAGCCGGCAAGTCTACGTTGCTCTATCTGATGAGCGGTTTGTTGGCTCCCAAACGTGGGAGAGTGATGTATCATGATACCGACATGCGCCGCCGGTTGCCCGTCACGTTGCAGGACATGTTTCTGGTACCCGAGGAGTTCGAGCTGCCTCCTATTTCCCTGGTCAGCTATATTGAACTGAACAGTAAGTTCTATCCCCGTTTCAGTAAGGAAGACATGGTGAAGTACCTGCATTTCTTCGAGATGGATATGGATGCTGATTTGGGAGCCTTGTCCATGGGGCAGAAAAAGAAAATCTTCATGAGCTTTGCGCTGGCCACCAATACTTCCCTGCTGCTGATGGATGAGCCTACCAATGGACTGGATATTCCGGGGAAGAGCCAGTTCCGTAAATTCCTGGCTTCGGGTATGTCGGACGACAAGACGATTGTCATTTCCACCCATCAGGTGCGTGACATTGACAAAGTGCTGGACCATGTTCTGATTATGGACAACAGCCGCGTATTGCTGGACGAATCCACTGCCAGCGTTTGCAGTAAGCTGTTCTTCTTGGAGAGTGACGACCGGGAGTTGGCTGCGACTGCCTTGTACACGCTTCCCTCCGTACAAGGCAATTTCTTGATGCTGCCCAATACGGAAGGTGAGGAATCGGAGATTAATCTTGAACTGCTGTTTGGCGCCGTACTTGCAGAGCCTGGGAAGATAGCGGAAATGTTTCACACTAAAACAAATGAATAATGATACGCGATACCTTTTTTAGTTTGCATCGCTTTGTGAACGTATGCCGCAAAGAGATGGTGGAGAATTGGAAGACCTATATACTCCGCTCGGTGATGGTCTACGGAATGTTGGCCATAGTCTTTGTCTGGAATGGATACTATCAGTATCACAATCTGGAAGCGGGAGCTGTGGGCATGGACCCTATCTGGGAGTTTGAGTCCAGATTCTTTCTTTGGGGACTTGTCATTTGGGGATGCATTAGCGCCTCGTTTGCCATGGAAAGGATGAAAAGCAAGACGAGTCGTACCGTTGTGCTCATGACACCTGCCACCATGTTCGAGAAATTCTTTGCCCGCTGGCTGGTGGCTACCTGCGGCTTTATCTTGGTCTTTCTGATAGCTTTCAAGCTGGCGGACTTGACAAGAGTCGTCTTCTATCTTCTGGCCTACCCGGAGCTGCATGTCGTTCACTCCTTTCCGTTGTGGGAATTCTGCTGTAACACGAACTGTTTCTATGAGACGATAGGAAGCGGACCGGCTGTGGTGGGGATATTCCTGAGCTGCTACTTTTTCCTACAGTCTTTCTTCCTGCTGGGTAGTACGGTCTGGCCCAAAAATGCACTTATCAAGACTTTTGCGGCCGGTGTCTGCATCTTCGTTTCATATATCTTGATAGCTGTATTGTGCCTGAAGGCCATTCTGCCTAATAACTTCTTCATGACTGAGCCCTATATTGACAGGGAGGCATCGGGCGGCTGGCTGATTTTTATAACTTCGTTTTTCGCCCTTTTCAACTGGGTGCTTGCCTATTTCCGTTTCAAGGAGTCCGAAATCATTAATCGCTGGTAACTATGAACTTTAAGGAAAGTAAAGCCATCTACCTGCAAATAGCAGACCGCATTTGCGACGAGGTACTTCTCGGGCAATATCAGGAGGAAGAACGCATTCCTTCGGTACGGGAATATGCGGCTGTGGTAGAGGTCAACGCCAATACGGTGATGCGTTCGTACGACTACTTGCAGACGCAAGGAGTGATTTACAACAAGCGGGGTATCGGCTATTTTGTGTCGGTAGGTGCACGTAAGCTGATTCTTTCGTTGAGGAAAGAGTATTTTCTGAAGGAGGAAGTGGATTATTTCTTCAAGCAGATTTTCACGCTGGGCATCTCTGCCGAGGAGTTGTCCGGGATGTATCAGGAGTTTATCAAGAAACAAAAATAAAAGAAGACAGTTATGAAACGAACGACTTATATAATGATAGGAATGCTGGTTACCGGTGTGGCAATGGTATGCGGACTCATGTTCTATGTGGTGGACCGCAATGTCACTCAGAAAGATAATTTTATGGAAATCGGCGGAGAACGGAAAACGGTGCAGCTGCCCTCGTGCAGGGTGTTGAAGCTGACACAGCCTCCGGTGGTGTGGAAACAGAAAAAAGAAGGTATTGTGGAGGCAGAGCGTATGTTCTCGTTCGGGGAAGTGCCGTTGGAGGTAACTGCCGGAGACTCTTTGCAGCAGGGCAGTTTCTCCTATGCAGGGGATATGGAGGCTTTTATGTCGATGACTTCCGTTGGCGATACCCTGCTCGTCACCTTTGACTTTCCGGAGGATAAGCTGGAACAGTATCTTCAGAATGACATTTGGATAAGGGTTCGTTCAGAAGGGATGGAATTGCGGTTGCCTGCGGAGGTACAAGCGGTTGTGGTAGATGTGGAAGATATGGAAGCCAATTTCTACGGACTCCGTTGCGATACGCTCTCTTTCCGCACGCGATACCTTGCCCGGCTGGAAGATTGCCATGTCACTGCGCTTGCGGCGCAGGCGCAGAGCTTGCATCTCAACAGCGGCACAGTGCGCAACCTTTATCTGAATCTGGACGAGATAGCCGACTGGGATGTCAATACCGGTTTCTTCCATATCGATACGGAGCATCTGTCCGGCAGTCGCTATCATCGTTGTCTTTTGCAGAAGAATGAATGCCGCCGGGTGTTCTGGACACCGTTAAAGGATGATGCCTCTTTGAGTGTGGAGTTAAAACAAGCAGTTAAAATAGAAGTAGGTGAGTAGCCATAATACGAAATGACTTATCTTTGCACATGAATCAAAAAGTGTAGAGTATATGGCCTTGCAATTGGCATTCGTATTGGTAGCTATCATTATAGGCGCCCGCTTGGGCGGCATTGGACTAGGTGTAATGGGAGGGATAGGTCTGGCAATTCTGACGTTTGGTTTCGGATTGCAGCCTACATCACCTCCCATTGACGTTATGTTGATGATAGCCGCCGTCATTTCTGCCGCATCCTGCATGCAGGCGGCTGGCGGACTGGACTATATGGTAAAGCTGGCGGAACGGTTGTTGCGGAAGAATCCTTCGCAGGTCACCATCTTGAGCCCTATTGTGACCTATTTGTTTACTTTTGTTGCCGGCACGGGACATGTGGCATATTCGGTGCTTCCCGTGATTGCCGAGGTTGCCACGGAGACCAAGATTCGTCCCGAGAGGCCACTGGGCATTGCGGTGATTGCTTCGCAGCAGGCTATTACGGCAAGTCCCATTTCGGCTGCCACCGTCGCACTGCTTGGGTTGCTGGCGGGATTTGATGTCACCTTGTTCGATATTCTGAAAATAACGATTCCTGCTACCATTATCGGGGTATTTGTGGGCGCCTTGTTCTCCATGAAGGTGGGCAAGGAGCTGGCAGACGACCCGGAGTACAGAAAGAGGTTGACCGAAGGCTATCTTGATGTCAAGAAGGTGGAGATAAAGGATATACACAATAAACGGCATGCCGTCTTGTCCGTGTTTATCTTTATCCTTGCCACTGCTTTTATTGTGTTCTTTGGTTCGTTCGACAGTTTGCGTCCTGTCTTCGTGATAGACGGCGAGACGGTGAGACTCGGCATGTCTGCCATTATCGAAATCGTGATGCTCTCTGCCGCCGCCCTCATCTTGCTGCTGACTCGCACCGACGGCATGAAGGCAACGCAAGGTTCCGTCTTCCCGGCAGGCATGCAGGCGGTGATTGCCATATTCGGCATTGCCTGGATGGGAGATACTTTTCTTCAGGGAAACATGCTTCAGTTGACCCAGTCCATCGAGGGAGTGGTGAGGCAAATGCCGTGGCTGTTCGGGATAGCCTTGTTTGCCATGTCGATTCTGCTTTATAGCCAGGCCGCCACTGTGCGCGCACTGATGCCTTTGGGCATCGCTTTGGGCATTTCGCCTATGATACTGGTTGCTCTGTTCCCGGCCGTAAACGGTTACTTCTTTATTCCCAACTATCCCACCGTAGTAGCAGCCATTAATTTCGACCGTACCGGAACTACCCGTATCGGCAAGTATGTGCTGAACCACTCGTTCATGCTTCCCGGACTTGTTTCGACTGGCGTTGCCATCGGGCTGGGGTTGCTTTTCATCAGGATATTCTAAGGGAAACCGCTGCTTTCAATCCGTTGTATATAGGGCTTTGTTTGTTTGTGTATAGGGGAGTGTTCCCTTTTACTCATTGCCTTATCAGCGCCTAATGGTCGTGCGGCGATCTGCTGACGGCTGTTAAGCGGGGTGTTGATGGCCGTTAGGCGATTGCATCATGGCCGTTGCATACTGTTGATTCCTTATGTCCGACGTAATAAATACCTTCATTCTCTGAATAAAGCACAGAGGAAAACAGTATTGAAGTCTTGGCTTTGTGTGGCTGTACGCATTTGTTCTGATTGCATTTGAAGGGGCAGGAGATGGAATTAATACCGTGTTTGCAGGATATTGATTTCGTGCAGGTACGATATAAATAAGATGTGATACAAGAAATTAATAACTTGTGTTACTTCATGTTAGCTTCTTGTGTGTCAGTATTTCTGTTTGTGAAACGGTGTGGAAGCAAATTTTGCTTCCACACTTTTGAGTTGCTTCCACCGCATCTGTAATGCCGATGAATAAAGGGATGTGGAGAGGAGGTGGAAGTGTGGAAGCAATTTGCACAAACATTATTTGCGCAAACATTTTTTTCTGTCCTTGATGGGAATTAAAAAAAATGAGGATAAACGGCCTTTAAACCTTTTATCCTCATTGTAGTTGCGGAGATCCGACTCGAACGAATGACCTTTGGGTTATGAGCCCAACGAGCTACCAACTGCTCCACTCCGCGATGTTATTGTTTTGTGGGTGCAAAGGTACGGCTTTTTATTTAATATGCAAATAAAATGCATGATATTTTTGAGGTTAAGTGGATTTTAATGAGTAATATGTTGATAAATAGAACGATAATAAGCCTACTTTTTTTCTTTCTTTTTAGGGCTGTTCATTAATAAAATGAATGTTTTCTTGTAAGATATGCGGAAATGTCTTACTTTTGCTCAAATAATAAAGCAATGTGCAATTAATCTATGACCGTATCGAAGACAAAAGCTAAATTAGTGGACGTTGCCCGTCAGCTGTTTGCAAAGATGGGCGTTGAGAATACCACGATGAATGATATTGCCCTCGCTTCGAAGAAAGGTAGGAGAACGCTCTATACCTATTTTAAGAGCAAGGAAGATATCTACTTGGCTGTTGTCGAGTCGGAGCTGGATATTCTTTCGGATATGATGAAGCACGTGGTAGAGAAAGATATTCAGCCGGACGAGAAACTGATGGAGATGATTTACACCCATCTGGATGCGGTAAAAGAGGTTGTCTTTCGGAATGGTACTCTTCGTGCCAATTTCTTTCGGGATATTTGGAGAGTGGAGAAAGTGCGCAAACGTTTCGATGCTACAGAGACCCAGCTTTTCAAGGAGGTTCTGCGTGAAGGTATGGAGAAGGGTGTTTTCCAGATAGATGACTTGGATATGACTGCCGAGATTGTGCATTACAGTGTCAAAGGTATTGAAACACCTTATATCCGCGGCCATATAGGGGCCAATCTGGACGATGCGGTACGCGATACTTACGTGACCCGTCTGGTACTTGGTGCATTGGGAAAGAAGTAAGAATACATTTTATAAATAATTTTAAAATAATATGGGATTATTAGATGGAAAAACAGCCATTGTGACAGGTGCTGCACGCGGCATCGGCAAGGCTATCGCTTTGAAGTTCGCTCAAGAAGGAGCAAATATTGCATTCACTGACTTGGTGATTGATGAAAATGCCGAGGCTACGGCAAAAGAATTGGAAGCTTTGGGAGTAAAGGCAAAAGCTTATGCCTCCAATGCAGCAAACTTTGAAGACACTGCCAATGTAGTGGCAGAAATCCATAAGGACTTTGGACGTATTGATATTCTGGTAAACAATGCCGGTATCACACGTGACGGTCTGATGATGCGTATGAGCGAACAGCAATGGGATATGGTTATCAATGTCAACCTGAAATCGGCATTTAACTTTATCCATGCCTGCACACCCATCATGATGCGCCAGAAGGCGGGTAGCATTATCAATATGGCATCTGTGGTAGGTGTTCACGGCAATGCCGGCCAGGCCAACTATTCTGCTTCCAAAGCCGGTATGATTGCTTTGGCCAAGTCTATCGCTCAGGAGCTGGGTTCTCGTGGAATCCGTGCCAATGCCATTGCTCCGGGCTTCATCATGACAGCCATGACCGACGCCTTGTCTGAAGAGGTGAAGGCTGAATGGTGCAAGAAGATTCCTTTGCGTCGTGGCGGCACACCCGAAGACGTGGCAAATATCGCTACTTTCCTGGCTTCTGATATGTCTTCTTATGTATCCGGTCAGGTTATTCAGGTAGATGGTGGGATGAATATGTAATTTAATGATTAATGATTAGTGATTAATGTTTAATGAGAAGTTGGGTGTTAGTCATTAATCATTAATCACTAATCATTAAACATTAACAACCGATGACTGTCGTATACGAAGACAATCATATCATTATAGTCAACAAGACCGCTTCCGAGATAGTTCAGGGAGACAAAACGGGTGATACACCGCTTTCGGAAACTGTAAAGCAGTACCTGAAAGAGAAGTACAGCAAGCCTGGAAATGTCTTTATCGGTGTCGCCCACCGGCTGGACCGCCCCGTGAGCGGTCTTGTTGTTTTTGCCAAGACCAGTAAGGCACTGTCGCGTCTGAACGAGATGTTCAAGAATAGCGAGGTGAAGAAGACTTACTGGGCAGTAGTGAAGAACTTACCCCGCGAGGAAGAGGGGGAATTGGTGAACTATCTGGTGCGAAATGAGAAACAGAACAAGAGTTATGCATACGACAAGGAGGTGCCGGGCAGCAAGAAAGCGATTTTGCATTACCGGCTCATCGGGCGGTCGCAGAACTATTATCTGTTGGAAATAGATTTGAAAACCGGACGCCATCACCAGATACGTTGTCAGTTGGCAAAGATGGGCTGTCCCATCAAGGGAGATTTGAAGTATGGTTCGCCCCGCTCCAATCCCGACGGCAGCATCTGTCTGCATGCGCGGTATATCCGTTTTGTGCATCCGGTGTCCAAAGAACCGATAGAAGTGGAGGCTCCCGTCCCTCCTGGAAATTTATGGAATGGTTTTGAAACGATTTAATCTTACAGTAATGAAGAAAATCACAGTTTTGTCGGGTTTGCTGCTCCTTGCGGGATTGGCTGCCCAAGCTCAGGAAAGAGTTGCTGAGTATAATGTGCGTCCTGCCGTTACGGTGCGCACTCCCCTCCAGGGCGATAGTATCAACTTCAAGGGAGACAAGTTTACTACCGGCAATCTTCTGAAGACGAAGGTCAGTCTCGACTTCGACGGAGGTCGGTACGAACGTATGGTTGCTGATACGGCTGGATATGTAACTGTGGCAAAGGCAGACAAGGACAATCTGTTCTATCTGTTTGCTACCAATCTGCGTGCGGAGCGTTTCATGAAGGGCAAGCTGAATGTATATTCTCCTGCCCGTTTTGAGGTGTTTGTAAACGGTGAATCCAAGCAAGTCAAGGAGACAGCGGAGGACAGCTTGTCGCAGGTCCGTCCTACGGCTGTCAGTCTGCGTATGGACCCCGAAGCGGATTATGAGATTGTCATCAAGTTGCTTTCAAGCGCGGACGACAAGATGCAGCCGATGCTGAAATGCGAATTTGAAAAGGAAAAGGACTTTGCCGATGTAGCCTGCCGGATGGCACCGGACATGAAGAGACGTTTCTCTTTGTTCAACACCAATTTCGGCTCCCGAGCGAGCAGGGTTTCTCTTTCGCCCAACGGCAAGTATCTGCTGACCCGCTATTCGGACAATTACGACGTGAAGCGTTCCAGGACCCGTTGTGAGCTGACCGAGGTAAAGACCGGCCGGGTGATATTGCCCAATGCCAATGAAAAGATGAACTGGATGCCCAACAGCAATAAGCTCTATTATACGGTTATGGGCGAGGAGCAGAATGACCTGGTTGTGTTCGATCCCGCCACGATGCGTGAGGAAGTGCTGCTGAAGAATGTTCCCGAAGGATATTTCAGCTGGTCTCCTACAGAAGACTATCTTATCTATATGCTCACGGACGAGGGCGAAAAGGTGAGTGGCCCGTTGAAACGTCTCTTGCATCCGGACGACCGTATCCCCAATTCTCGTGACCGCTATTATCTCATGAAATACGATGTGGCGACGGGACTTTCCGAGCGCCTGACCTACGGTAGTCACAACGTCTATCTGAATGATATTTCCCCGGATGGCAAGAAACTGTTGTGCAGCACTTCCAAGCCGGACATCACTCGATGCCCTTTCTCCCTCTCTTCTCTTTTCGAGATTGATTTGACCACCTTGCAGGCAGATACGCTGGTCGCCTGGGATGCTTATCTGGGAAGTGCTTCTTACTCTCCGGACGGGAAGCAGCTTCTGGTGACGGGCAGTCCGTCTGCTTTCGGAGGCATTGGCAAGAATTGCGGTGAACATCCCATAGCCAATGACTTTGATACCCAAGCATTCATTATGGATTTGGCTACAAAGAAAGTGCAGGCTATCACGCGCGATTTCAATCCTACGGTGTCTCTCGTGCAGTGGAACCGTGTGGACGGATGTATCTATTTCGATACGACTGATGGGGATTGCAGGCATATCTACCGTTATGTTCCGAAGACGGGCGGCTTTGAAATGCTTCCGCTTGAAGAAGATGTGATTACTTCCTTCACGCTGGCCAATGACAATCCGGTTGTGGCTGCCTATGTGGGCGGAGGAAACACCAGCACGGGCGTAGCTTATACGTACGACACGAAGAAAAAAGTTTCTACCCTGCTTGCCAATCCCATGAAGCCCATCCTCGATAAGATTGAGCTGGGACAGATGGAAGAGTGGAACTTTACAGCTTCGGACGGTACGGAGATAAAGGGAATGGTTTGTCTGCCGCCGTCTTTTGACCCGAACAAGAAGTATCCGCTTATCGTATACTATTATGGAGGAACGACTCCTACAACCCGCGGTATAACTTCCCCGTACTGTGCACAGTTGTTTGCGTCACGTGACTATGTGGTTTATGTTATCCAGCCCAGTGGTGCCATCGGGTACGGCCAGGAGTTCTCTGCACGCCATGTCAATGCATGGGGTGAGCGTACGGCCGATGAGATCATTGAAGGTACGAAGAAATTCTGTGCAGCCCATCCGTTTGTCAACGATAAACGTATCGGATGCCTGGGTGCCTCTTATGGAGGATTCATGACGATGTATCTGCAGACTAAGACGGACATGTTTGCTGCCGCTGCCTCGCATGCTGGCATCAGCAATGTAACGAGCTATTGGGGCGAGGGTTATTGGGGATATTCCTATAACTCTGTTGCGGCAGCCGATAGCTATCCTTGGAATAATCTCGATTTGTTTACGAAGTATGGAGCATTGTTCAATGCGGACAAGATTAATACCCCTCTGTTGTTGCTGCATGGCACGGTAGATACAAACGTGCCTATCGGTGAAAGTATCCAGTTGTATAATGCGCTGAAGATATTGGGCAAGCCGGTGGAATTTATTACCGTGGACGGTGAAAACCATTTTGTACTTGATTATGCAAAACGTGAATTGTGGCACAATTCAATTATGGCTTGGTTTGCCCGCTGGCTGCAGGATAGTCCGGCATGGTGGAATGACCTTTATCCGGAAAGACATTGGTGATTTCTTAGTTGATAACTGTCAACTATCAATTTAAAAAGCCGTTTCCCAGAATAGACAAGGAGGAAACGGCTTTTTTGTTGTAGTGTGCTTACTGTTATTGGGCCACTTTTGCTGTGTCTTGGACGTTCTCGGCTTTCTGCAAAGTATCCGTTACCACAGTGTCGTTAGACAAGGTTGTTGTCTTACTCGGCTGTTCTACCGGAGCCTTAGCTTGAGCCAAGAACGTTCCACCACAAACAAACATAAACAGGGCTGCTACTAATACTAATTTTTTCATAATTCATTTGCTTTTAGGTTGGTATATCTTATTGTTAAGTCTAAGTGCTTGCTTGTTGTAGCGCTTGTTGCTTACGTCTGATATAGGTCAAATGGTGTGCCAGAAAGAGTGTATACTGGATAATACTCTGATAATTAGCGATATATGTTTCTATGCAAAGTGTGGCATAGTGTGGAAAAGTGTGGAATGTGTGGAGGAGAGTGTGGAATAATTCCACACCCTTTAGTCGGATATGTTATAAAGCTTCAACTTGTTGTACAGCGTTTTGCGGTCAATGCCCAACAGTTGTGCAGCGCGGCTCTTGTTGTTTCCCGTCTGCCGCAAGGCTTCGATGATTTGATGCTTCTCTGCCTCCTCATTGCGGAGAGGGATACCGATGATGGCCGGTGCGGGTTCTTTCAGTTCATTCAGTTCGTTGATAGTAATGAATTTGCCTTGTGCCAGCAAGGTTGCACGGCGTACCATATTCTTCATTTGGCGTAGATTGCCGGGCCAGGGATATTCCAATAGGGCGCGGGATGCCTTGTCATCAAAGCCGGTCAGTTGCTTGTCCATTTCGCGGTTGGCCTGGTCCAGAAAGAAATTGGCAAAGAGCAGGATGTCTTCACGGCGGTCTTTGAGTTGCGGCATGCGTAGGGTGAATTCATTGATACGGTGATATAAATCTTCACGGAACGCCCCTTTTTCGATGGCTTGCTCCAAATTTTCGTTGGTGGCGGATACCAGACGTATGTCCACGCTTATCTCTTTGTTTGAACCTACCGGACGTATCTTGCGCTCTTGCAAAGCACGCAGCAACTGTATTTGCACTTCATAGCTCAGATTACCTATCTCATCCAGGAAGATGGTACCGCCGTTGGCTTCGACGAAAGCGCCCGTTTTGTCGGTCAGTGCGCCGGTAAAGGCGCCCTTTATGTGCCCGAAGAACTCCGAAGCGGCCAATTCTTTGGGAATAGAACCGCAATCGATGGCTACAAACGGCTGGTCGGCACGCTTGCTGAGCTGGTGGATGCGGTGAGCTACGTATTCTTTGCCCGTTCCGCTGGCACCATTGATGAGTACAGACATATTGGTAGGTGAAACCAGTTTCACATAATTGTAGAGTTGTTTGGCTGCGTCGCTCTCTCCCTCAAGGAAGTCGGAGGAGGACAATGAGCCTTCTGCACCCTTCAGAGGCTGATTTTTCATCTTGTCGGAATGCATCGTCTGTTTGGGTGAAACGGATGGTCTGTTTGGGGTAAACGCATCATCTGTTCGGGACGAATGCATCATCTGTTTCAAAGCGGAGGATGATGCATTCAAGGCTTCGCCTATTTTTTTCAGTAATTCGTCCGGGTTCACAGGCTTGGCAATGTAATCGCAGGCTCCCAGTTTCATGGTTTGGACGGCCGACTGTATGTCAGCGTATCCTGTCATGATGATAAGCGGTATTTGCAGGCCGTGTTCGCCCAGCCATTTCAATAAGTCAATGCCATCCTTGTCGGGCAGGCGCAGGTCAGACAATATCAAGTCTACGGTTTCCGACTCAATATGTTTTTGAGCACGGGCAATGTTGCTGGCAGAGGTTACTTGGAAACCTTTTTTGCCGAGCCATGTTTTTAGCATCATGCCGTAAGTAATATCATCTTCTACAATTAATATGGATGTCATTGCTTTAGCCTTTTATCTCTTTTATGTAGGCAAAGGTAAGTGCTTTTGTCTGATTTTAGTATATTTGCAAACTTAAATTAAATAAAAAACAAAATGAAAAGAAATCTTATTGTATTATTAACTATACTGGTTTGCAGTCTGACTGCTTGCAAGCCGGGACAAAAGAAAGAGGAAGATATGGAAAAAGAAACGAAGCTGAAGATTGAAACAAGTGCGGGTGACATCACCGTGAAACTGTATAATGAAACCCCGAAACATCGTGATAACTTTATCAAGCTGGTGGAAGACGGCACGTATGAAGGTACGCTGTTCCACCGTGTCATCAAGGACTTTATGATACAAGCAGGTGACCCGGAATCGAAGAAGGCTCCGAAAGGCAAGATGCTGGGGGCAGGCGACGTGGGTTATACCGTTCCTGCCGAATTTGTTTATCCGAAGTATTTTCACAAAAAAGGTGCTTTGTCGGCTGCACGCCAGGGTGATGAGGTGAACCCCGACAAGGCATCATCCGGCTGCCAGTTCTACATTGTGACCGGAAAAGTGTATAATGACTCTACCTTGCTGGGGATGGAACAGCAGATGAATCAGATGCGCCTGAACAATGCTTTCAACGCGTTGGCGCAGAAGCATATGAAGGAAATCTACAAGATGCGTAAGAATAATGACCAGGACGGTCTGATGGATTTGCAAGATTCCTTGATTGCGCAGGCAGAGGCTCAGGTTGCCAAGGAACCGGAGTTCAAGTTTACCCCCGAGCAGGTGAAGGCTTATACTACCGTGGGCGGTACTCCGCATTTGGACGGTGCATATACCGTGTTCGGTGAAGTGCTGGAAGGTATGGATATTGTTGATAAAATACAGAAGGTCAAGACTGACCGTAACGACCGGCCCGAAGAGGATGTGGTTATTAAAAAAGTGACAGTGATAGATTGATGATAGATTCTGTCATTCCATTTTATGAAGATAAACAAAAAGATATTTGACAACGGTCTGCGGTTGGTGCACAATGAGGACACCAGCACGCAGATGGTTGCCTTGAATATTGTTTATGATGTGGGTGCCCGTGACGAACATCCCGAGCATACGGGTTTTGCCCATCTGTTCGAGCATCTGATGTTCGGAGGTTCGGTGCATATTCCTGATTATGACGCTCCTTTGCAATTGGCAGGCGGGGAGAATAATGCATGGACCAATAATGATATTACCAATTACTACCTGACGGTTCCAAAATCGAATGTGGAAATCGGCTTCTGGCTGGAGTCCGACCGCATGCTGGAACTGGCATTCAGTGAGCAAAGTCTTGAAGTGCAGCGTGCGGTGGTGATGGAGGAATTTAAACAACGTTGCTTGAACCAGCCGTATGGTGATGTGGGACATCTGCTTCGTCCTTTGGCTTATCAAACGCATCCTTATCGCTGGCCTACTATCGGGAAAGACCTCTCTCACATTGCCAATGCCACGCTGGATGAGGTAAAGGAATTCTTTTTTCGTTTTTATGCACCTAATAATGCAGTGCTGGCCGTTACCGGAAATATTTCGTGGGAAGAAACGGTTAGGCTGACAGAAAAATGGTTTGCTCCCATTCCCCGTAGGAATGTGCCCGTAAGGCAATTACCGCAAGAAGTTGTACAGACGGCAGAACGCCGGCAGACGGTGGAACGGAATGTTCCTCTGGATGCTTTGTTCATGGCTTATCACATGTGTAGCCGTGAGGATGCCGATTATTATGCCTTCGATATTCTGTCGGATATTCTGAGCAATGGACGTTCCAGTCGCTTGACCCGCAGGCTGGTGCAGGAGCAGAAGCTCTTTTCCAGTCTCGATGCCTATATCTCCGGTACACGGGATGCCGGCCTGCTGCATATCAGTGGAAAACCATCTGCAGGCGTATCTTTGGAACAAGCCGAGGCTGCTGTCCGGAAAGAGTTGGAAGAGTTGAAATCCGGGTTTGTTGGAGAGCAGGAATTGGAGAAAGTAAAGAACAAGTTTGAGTCTACACAGATATTCGGCAACATCAATTATCTGAATGTTGCCACGAATCTTGCCTGGTTTGAACTGACCGGGCAGGCGGAAGACATAGACCGTGAAGTGGACAATTACCGCTCTGTGACGGCAGAACAGCTTCATAGGGTCGCCCAACAGACCTTCCGCGATGAAAACGGGATTGTGCTTTATTACCAAAAAGAAAACCTTTAGTATGAAAAAATTATTTGATACGTATAAGCAGCACTATAAAGCATTGCTTCTCCTGGGGCTACCCATTGTGGTGGGGCAGTTGGGAGTCATTGTGCTTGGTTTTGCCGATACGCTGATGATTGGGCATCACAGCACGGAGGAACTGGGTGCCGCTTCTTTCGTAAACAATCTGTTTACTCTTTGCATTATTTTCAGTACGGGCTTCAGCTACGGGCTGACACCGGTTGTAGGGGGCTTCTACGGTAACCGCCGCTTTGCCGAGGCAGGGCAGGCGTTGCGGTGTAGCCTGGTTGCCAATGTGCTGGTGGCTTTGTTGCTGACTCTTGTCATGGCTGTTCTCTATTTCAATGTGGAGCGGCTGGGACAGCCCGGAGAATTGTTGCCTCTAATCAAGCCTTACTATCTGGTGTTGCTTGCTTCACTGGTCTTTGTCATGCTGTTCAACGGTTTCAAACAGTTTACGGACGGCATCACCGATACCAAGACGGCCATGTGGATTCTGCTCGGAGGGAATGCGCTTAACATCGTAGGAAACTATATACTTATCAATGGAAAGCTGGGCTTTCCGGAGATGGGACTGCTTGGTGCGGGTATCAGCACTTTGTTCTCCCGCATTGTGATGGTGGTGGTCTTTGCGGCGATTGTGCTTCGCGGCCGCCGGTTTATCCGTTACAGGCTCGGCTTCATGCGGCTGGGGTGGTCGATGCCGATGTTCAGGAAGCTCAATGCACTGGGCTGGCCCGTGGGTATGCAGATGGGTATGGAGACCGCTTCCTTCAGTCTGAGCGTCGTCATGGTGGGTTGGCTGGGGACACTTGCCCTAGCATCGCATCAGATAATGCTTACTATCTCTCAGTTCACCTTCATGATGTATTATGGCATGGGCGCTGCGGTTGCCGTGCGTGTCAGCAACTTCAAGGGGCAGGGAGACGGGCAGAATGTGCGCCGCTCGGCGTATGCCGGCCTTCACATCATCCTGTGTATGGAGGTGGTGTTGCTGGGTATCGTCTTTGCGCTTCGCGGTCAGGTAGGGGGATGGTTTACGGACAATGCGGAAGTGTCCGGCATGGTTGCCGCTCTCTTCTTCCCGTTCTTGATTTACCAGTTCGGCGATGGGTTGCAGATTAACTTTGCCAATGCCCTGCGCGGCATCTCGGATGTGAAACCGATGATGATTATTGCATTTATATCCTATTTTATTATATCTTTGCCCGTAGGGTACCTTTGCGGTTTCGTTTTCGGTTGGGGGCTGACGGGAGTCTGGATGGCTTTCCCGTTCGGACTGACCAGTGCGGGAGTGATGCTGTGGTTGAGGTTCCGTAAACAGACCAGGGAAAGGATTTGATAGTATGAATAATGTCTCCAAAGTAAAGATTGCCGTAGGCTACACTTTGTTGCTGGCGGTATTGTTTTTTTCCTTGTTTTTCGTACACCGGGAAATGGAGAACCTTATTCTTACTGATGACCGCGATGTACAATGGACAGACAGCGTGCTTGCTTTGATACGCGAGAAGGATACCAATACGATAAAAATGCTGCGCACGCTGAGTGAGGCGAATGACAGCATGGTATCCACCAGTGACATTGAGCAGATAATTGCCCAGCAGGACTCGGTAGTGACCCAGCAGCGTGTGCAGCACCGTATCATTACACATCGGGATACCGTCGTGACACGCCCTCGGAAGAAGGGGTTTTTCCGTCGTTTGGGTGAAGTGTTTGTCCCCCCAAAGAAAGATACGGCTATCCAGGTAAAGACCTCCCTTGAATTTGCAACGGATACGGTGATTGAACCCTATAATCCGGCCGATTCTTTGCATGAGAAACTGCGTGCCGTGGCCCAGCAGAAAAAAGCTGTAAACACTGTTATACAGCGACGTAAACGCTATCTGCAACGCTTGGACCATATGCTGACCGCTCGTATTGACAGCTTGCTGAAAGATTACGAGACGGAAACTCTGCTGCGTGCACGGACGGAAGCCGAGTATCAACAAGCGGTCCGACGCCGTTCGGCCAAGATTATCAGTGGCATTGCCGTAGGTGCGGTGTTGCTTTCCGCTTTTTTTCTTATTATCATCGGCCGCGACATAACCCGAAGCAACCGTTACCGTCGTGAGTTGGAAGAGGCCCGTCGTCGTGCCGAGGATTTACTCGCTGTCCGTGAAAAACTGATGCTTGCCATTACCCATGATTTCAAAGCCCCGCTCGGTTCTATTATGGGCTATGCCGACTTGCTTTCCCGTCTGACGGTGGATGAGCGTCAGCGGTTCTATCTGGACAATATGAAAACCTCATCGGAACATCTGCTGAAGCTGGTCGTTGATTTGCTCGACTTCCATCGTCTTGATTTGAACAAGGCCGAAATCAACCGGGTCACCTTTCATCCTTCCCGCCTGCTTGAAGAGATACACGTCAGTTTTGAACCACTTACGGCTGCCAAAGGACTGGCGCTTCATTGCGACATTGCCCCGGAGCTGGGCGGTACCTATATTTGCGACCCCTTGCGTCTGCGCCAGATTATCAACAATTTGCTGTCCAATGCCGTGAAGTTTACGGACCAAGGCAGTGTTACCATGACTGCCCGTTACGAGGACCGTCGACTGGTAGTTGCCATTGCTGATACCGGTAAAGGTATGGAACCTGCCGACCGGGAACGTATCTTCCAGGAGTTTACCCGCTTACCGGGTGCTCAGGGTAAAGAGGGGTTTGGACTTGGACTTTCCATTGTCCGTATGCTGGTACAGTTGCTTGAAGGCACGATTGATGTAGACAGTGTGCCAGGCAAGGGAAGCACTTTCACCATATATATTCCTATCTATCCCGTAAGGAGTGAAGGACGGAGAATGAAGGATGAAGAATCGGGATGTGCTGCCACGCCGAATGGCAATTCTTCATTCCCCGTTCCTCATTCTTCACTGAAGAATGTCCTCCTTATCGATGATGACCGTATTCAGCTTACCCTTACTGCCGCCATGCTTCAGCAGAGTGGTATAAATTCTGTCTCTTGTTTACAACTGGATGAACTGCTGGATGCCTTGCGCACTGCAACCTTTGATGTTCTGCTTACTGATGTGCAGATGCCTGCTATTAATGGTTTTGATTTACTGAAACTGCTTCGTGCTTCGAACATACCGCAGGCACAGTCTGTTCCGGTGATTGCTGTCACTGCCCGCAGTGACATGCAGCGTGAGGAATTTACGGTGCATGGATTTGCCGGATGCCTGCATAAGCCGTTTACCGTCAGTGAATTGCTACATGAATTGAATATGGAGGACAAAGGGATGGAGGTTATGGAAGTTTCGGAAACTTCGGCTTGCCCGGGGTATAAATTCTCTTCGCTCACTGCTTTTTCGGTCGATGACCCCGAGGCGGCAAAGTCCATTCTGGAAAGTTTTGTGGCTGAAACCCGCCTCAATGCGGAGCGTTTGCAGAAGGCTGTGGAGAATGAGGATGTGGACGAGATGGCTGCTGTCTCCCACAAAATGATTCCCCTCTTTACTTTAATTGGAGCAGCGGAACTGGTTGCATTGCTGAAACTGTTGGAAACTTCTCATGGAGTGCCTTTTACCGGAGAGTTGAAAGAACACGCCCTTGCCGCCCTCGTTTTGATAGAGGATGTCATTACTCAGGCAACAGCTTTTCCGTAATGGGGGAACAGAGAAGAATACGTGATTTTTCTCTGTCGGGAACCAAATGTCGAAAGAAATTGTTTACTTTGTAGGACTTTTAAATACGATGAAAGATTGACGTTCCGATGAGAAGAAAATGGTTGAGAACAGCACTGTGGGTGTTGCTTACTCCTATTATACTGTTTATAATATTGATGATATTGCTTTATGTGCCTCCCGTACAGAATTTGATACGGAAGCAGGCTACGGCAATTGCATCAGGTGCTACGGGTATGGACATATCCGTGGAGCGGATTGACCTTCGCTTTCCTTTGAATTTGTTGGTCCGCGGTGTATTGGTGGTACAGCCTGCCGACAGTGCTGTTGATGTGCAGCATCCCGATACCTTGCTGAATCTTGGAAGTTTGAACGTACGGGTACAGGCATGGCCTTTACTCAAAGGGAAAGTGGAGGTGGATGACATTACCTTGAAACAAGTTGCTGTCAACTCCTCCAATTTAATGGAAGGTATGTGCATCAAAGGAGTACTGGGGCATTTCTTTTTCGAAAGCCATGGCATAGACCTTACAAAAGAAGATGCCATCCTCAATAATATAGAATTGAGCGATACCCATGTGCAGGTGATGCTTGCAGATACCACTGAGACTCCCAAGGACACTACTGACACTGCGTTAAACTGGAAAGTCACACTCCATACTCTGAAGTTGAAGAACGTCTCGGTCGATTTACAGATGCCATTGGACTCCATGGGGCTGAAAGCCCATATAGGAGATGCTGAGATTGCGGACGCTGCTGCCGACCTGAAACACCAGTTCTATGGCTGGAGAAAATTCCTGCTGACTGGAACTTCTGTCAATTATGATACCGGTGGCCCGGGGAGTGCGATAGGCTTCGACCCCTCGCACATTGCTCTTCGCGACATTCGCCTGGGCATTGATTCTGTGATGTACTACGGCAGAGATATGAATGCCGTTATCCGGGAATTTTCCATGTATGAGCGTTCCGGTTTGAGTGTAACTTCCCTGACCGGGCGGTTGTTTGCCGATTCTACCGTTATCCGTATCCCTTCTTTGAAGTTGCTGACACCTCATAGTGAGATGAACCTTACGGCACAGACTTACTGGGAACTGATAAATATACCTACCACCGGCCGTCTGACAGCCTGTTTCAATGCCCGTATCGGCAAACAGGATGTACTGCTTTTTGCCGGTGGCTTGCCGGAAGCTTTCAAGGAAGCCTATCCGTTCCGTCCGTTGGTGATTCATGCCGGTACGGAAGGAAACCTGAAGCAGATGCAGATTTCCCGTTTTACGGCTGAGCTGCCCGGAGCCTTTTCGTTGAGTGGGGGAGGAGAATTCTGGAGCTTGACCGACAGTGTGAAACGTAATGGAAGCATGGACTTCGAAATGCATACGCAGAACTTGAACTTCCTGACCGGACTAGCTGACATTGCTCCCGATGGCTCCATCATTGTGCCGGACAGTATGCACCTTGCGGCACGTCTCGGTATGGAGGGGGCGCAGTGCACTGCCGCCCTGAAACTGAAGGAGAAGGAAGGCGCCTTGAATTTGGACGCCGCCTATAATCTTGCTACGGAAGCCTACCATGCCGACCTTGCCATCAACAACTTGCAGGTGCATCACTTCCTGCCCAAGGACTCTATCTATACTCTTACGGCAAAGATGTCCGCTAAGGGGCAAGGGGTGGATGTGGCATCACGAAAAACTGTGGCCGCTTTGAATGCCTCCTTGGAAAAACTACAGTATGGCCATTGGGACATTTCCGGTGTAGATGTGCATGCCGGACTCAAGTCATCCGTTGCTACCGTCCGTCTTGCCAGCGATAATGTCCTTCTCAAGATGCAGGGAAATGCGGATATGCGTCTTGACCGCAGCTATCTGGATGGCGCTTTGGATTTAAATGTGGAAGAGGTGAATCTGCATAAGCTGGGTTTGGTGCCCCGACCATTGAAACACCCGTTTGCCTTTACAATGGGAGCGGAGGCACGTCATGATTCTCTCAAGTTGAGGCTTGATGCCGGTGACTTGAATCTGCGTTTCCGCGCTCACAGCACGTTGAAGAAGTTGATGGAACAGTCGGATAAATTTGTCTCTATCCTGACAAAGCAGATTGATGAACGGCGTTTGGACCATGCCGCTTTGCGCCAAGTCCTTCCTTCAGCGGGCATGCATCTGGAAGCCGGTAACCAGAATCCCGTCAGCTATTTCCTGGCTGCAAAGGGTATTTCCTATAATGATTTCAAACTGAGCTTCGGATTTACTCCGCAAGTCGGCATCAATGGACGTACAGCTGTTCACGGATTGCGCATGGACTCCTTGCAGCTCGATACGATATTTTTTACAGTAAAGCAGGATACTGCCCGCATGAAGTTGCAAGGTGGTGTCATAAACGGTCCCAAGAACCCGCAGTTTGTGTTCCGTAGCACACTGACGGGTGAAGTCCGTAATGAAGATGCGGAACTGACTGTGGATTATGTGAATGGAAAAGGGCAGACCGGTGTTCTATTCGGTATTAATGCCCGTCCGTTGACCGAAGGACACGGTCGCGGTAATGGTGTGCTGCTGAACCTTATTCCTGCCGAGCCGATTATCGCTTTCCGTAAATTCCACTTTGCGGACAATAGTAACTGGATTTATCTGCATAAGAATATGCGCGTCTATGCCAATATTGATATGGACAGCGACGATGGTCTGTGTTTCCGTATGCAATCCGACAAGAATGATACCCTTTCCTTGCAGAATATAAACGTAGAACTGAGCCGATTGCGCTTGGATGAACTTACGGAGGTACTTCCTTATATGCCCCGGCTTACGGGATTGTTCTCCGCCGAAGCAAATTATATACAGACTGCCACTTCCCTGCAGGTGTCCGCCGAAGCCAATGTAGAGAAACTGACCTACGAACGCCAACCGGTTGGAGACATCGGCCTGGGGGCTACCTGGTTGCCGGGCGACAAGAATACGCACTATCTGAATACCTATTTTACATATGATAATGAAGAAGTGATGACCGCCGACGGTATCTTGACGCAGAAGAACGGAAAGGATACCCTGGAAGTGTCCACCCGTTTCGAGCATTTTCCATTGAAGATGGCCAATGCATTCATCCCTGACCAAACGGTGGCCTTTACCGGAGATATTGATGGAGGGCTTTATATTTATGGTTCGCTGGACAAGCCTCAAATGCATGGTGATATTGTTTTGGACAGTGTGTCTGTCTATGCACGCCAGGCGGGAGCACGTTACTGGTTCGACAACCGTCCGGTACAGATAAAGGACAATCAGTTGATATTTGATAAGTTTGCCATTTATACCACCAGCAAGAATCCGTTTACGATTGACGGTAAGGTTGATTTCCGGAATATGGAGCGTCCTACTGCCAACCTCAATCTGCTGGCAGAGAACTATACGTTGCTGGATGCACCGCGTACCCGCGAAAGTCTGGTGTATGGAAAGGTGTTCGTCGACTTGCATGCCACGGTGAAGGGGCCGCTTGACGGGCTCACGATGCGTGGAAACATGAATTTGCTGGGCAATACCAACGTAACCTACGTGTTGACCGATTCCCCTTTAACGGTGGAAGACCGTCTCAGTGGGCTGGTTACCTTTACCTCGTTCACCGATACGACGTCGGTAAAAGCAGATGAGGTTCCTGCCATGTCTTTGGGAGGATTGGAAATGTATATGTCCGTCCATATTGACGATGCTGTCCGTCTTCGTGCCGATCTGAGTCCCGACCGTAGCAAATACATCGAACTGGAAGGTGGCGGTGATTTGAATATGCAGTATACTCCCCAAGGGGATATGAGCCTTACCGGACGCTATACCCTTTCGGGTGGCGTCATGAAATATTCGCTGCCTATCATCCCGTTGAAGGAGTTCCAGTTCAATCCCGGCAGTTATGTGGATTGGCGGGGGAATATTATGAATCCTACGCTGAGCCTGAAGGCTACGGAACGTATGCGTGCTTCTGTGGCCGATGGTGACGGGGACGGTTCGCGCATGGTGAACTTCGATGTTTCCATTTCCATCAAGAACAGGCTTGACGCTCCCGATTTGATATTCGATATTTCGGCGCCCGAAGATGCCGCAGTAGAGAATGAGCTGCAGGCAATGGGTGCAGAAGAGCGTAGCAAGCAGGCCATTGCCATGCTTGCCACGGGTATTTACCTGAACAGTGGTGCCAAAGGAGGAGGTTTGTCAATGGGAGCCGCCTTGAACTCAGTGCTTCAGAGCCAGATAAACTCCTTGGCGGGAGGTATAAAAGGGGCCAATATCAGTGTAGGTGTGGAAGACCGTACCTCTGCTGAAACGGGTGACACGCAGAAAGACTTCAGTTTTCGTTATTCCCAGCGTTTCTTCAACGACCGCGTACAGATAGTCATCGGTGGAAAAGTGTCCACCGGGGCCAATGCCACGAACGATGCGGAATCATTCATTGACAATATATCGCTGGAATACCGTCTTGATGCGTCGGGTACTCGATATGTCCGTGTATTCCATAATAAAAACTACGAAAGCATACTCGACGGTGAGATAACCGAAACGGGTGTCGGCCTTGTGCTGCGCCGGAAGATGGACCGATTGAGTGAACTCTTCATCTTCAGGAAGAAAAAGATAAAACCGGAGGCTGAAAATAGCGATATGAAAAAGTAGGAATGTGATATGAAACGACTGATATTATATATTGCAGGATTGATATTTCTGGCAGGTTGCTCCACCACGAAGCACTTGCCCCAGGGGGAGATACTCTATACCGGCCAAAAGCCGATGATTGTATTGAACCGCAGTGAAACGTCTGTTGGTGAGATTGCTATGGAAGAGGTGGAAGCCGCCCTTGCTACGGCACCGAACAATTCGTTGCTGGGAAGCTCTACTATCCGCTATCCCTTTCCTTTCGGACTGTGGATTTACAATGGTTTCCAGAAGTATGAGAAGGGATTCGGAAAGTGGATATTCAATAAATTTGCCGCCACTCCGGTGCTTATGTCTACGGTGAATCCCGATATACGCCAGAAGGCGGCGGTTAACTTGCTGCGCGATTATGGCTATTTCAACGGAAGCGTCAGCTACAAGACATTTATCGACCCGAAGGACTCGCTGAAGGCAAAGTTGCAATATACGGTGAACATGCGTAACCCCTACTTTATAGATACGGTATATTATCGTGGTTTCAGCGAGCGTACCACTCGCATTATGGAGCTGGGACGCCGACGTTCCCTTATCAGTTCGGGAGAACAATTCAATGTGGCTGATCTGGATGGGGAGCGTACCCGTATCAGTACCCTGCTGCGTAATGTGGGCTGTTATTATTTCCGTCCCGACTACCTGACCTATCAGGCCGATACCATGATGGTTCCCAATGGGCATGTCCAGATGCGCTTGATTCCCGTTCCCGGTATGCCAAAGGTAGCCGAGAAGCAGTTCCGTGTGGGGCGTAAATCCGTCTATCTTCTTGGAAAGCAGGGGCAGGAACCCAATGACAGCATGGATTACAAAGGCTTGACCATACATTACTACAACAAACCTCCGGTACGTCCCAACATGCTTTACCGTTGGTTGAACTATCAAGGTTATCGGCGGAAACGTCAGATACAGGACAGCGCAGGTATTGCCCGCCAGCGTTCTATGCAGAGTTTGTATAGTTTGTACCGTCAGACCCGTATTCAGGAGCGTCTGGCAAGCGTCGGTATTTTCCGTTATGCGGAGATGCAGTATATACCGCGTGATACGGCGTTTGTGTCTGATACATTGGATGTGAGGGTCATTGCCGCGCTCGATAAACCCTACGATGCGGAGTTGGATTTTAATGTCACCATGAAGAGCAATAACCAGACGGGACCGGGTGCCGCTTTTACGGTGACGAAGAACAATGTCTTCGGTGGCGGTGAAAGCTGGAATGTGAAGTTGAACGGTTCGTACGAATGGCAGACGGGCAAGGCAAGTTCTTCCTTGATGAACAGTTATGAACTGGGTATCTCCACTTCGCTTATCTTTCCGCGCGTGGTGTTTCCTAGGATGGGCGACCGTGAGTATGACTTCCCGGCTACAACGACTTTCCGTTTATATGCCGACCAGATGAACCGTGCCAAGTATTATAAGCTGTTGGCTTTTGGCGGTAATGTCACTTATGACTTCCAGCCCAAATCGACTTCCAGGCACAGTATAACTCCTTTCCGGTTGACATTCAATGTACTGCGCAATCCTACTGCCGCTTTCGATACGTTGCGTGCCGAGAATCCGGCACTCTACGTTAGTTTGCGCGACCAGTTCATTCCTGCCATGGAGTACACCTATACTTATGACAACGCTTCCGTGCGCGGCAAGCGTAACCCCATCTGGTGGCAGACCACCGTTGCGTCGGCCGGTAACCTGACTTCTGCCGTCTACCGTATTTTCGGCAAGCCGTTCAGTGAGGAAGGAAAGAAGCTTTTCGGGGTACCTTTTGCACAGTTCCTGAAGCTGAACTCGGAATTCAGGTACCATTACCGGATAGACAAGAATCAGATGATAGCCTCGCGTATTGCCGGAGGGGTGATATGGTCGTATGGCAACGCTACGACTGCACCTTATACGGAACAGTTCTATATCGGCGGTGCCAACAGTGTGCGCGCCTTTTCTGCACGCAGTATAGGTCCGGGCGGCTATCCTCCCGAGACGGATAGGAAATATACCTATATCAACCACGTGGGTGATATTCGCATAGAAGCCAATATCGAGTATCGCTTCCGTATGATTGCCGACTTGCATGGAGCGGTGTTTCTGGATGCCGGCAATGTATGGCTGATGCGTAAGGACGAAAATCGCCCGAACGGTGAGTTCACCTTGAAGAATTTCCCGAAACAGATTGCTTTGGGTACGGGATTCGGCTTACGCTATGACCTGGACTTCCTTGTTTTCCGTCTGGATTTGGGTATCGGGCTTCACGACCCGTATGATACCGGAAAGTCGGGATATTACAATATTCCTAAGTTCAAGGATAGTATGGCACTGCATTTTGCCATCGGTTATCCGTTCTAAATGTACGTTTTTGAACGGATAGTGGTAAAGAATGAACTAAAACTCCCTTTTGTCAGACATAAATTTTTGTACATTTGCAACCGTTATCAACTATGATACACTAACCTTTTTAAATAATAACTAATATGAAACCAACTTTATTCTTATTGGCAGCCGGTATGGGCAGCCGTTATGGTGGCTTGAAACAATTGGACGGATTGGGACCGAATGGCGAAACTATCATGGATTATTCTATTTACGATGCCATCAATGCCGGTTTTGGCAAGCTCGTTTTCGTAATCCGTAAAGATTTTGAACAGGACTTCCGCGACAAGATTATTTCCAAATACGAAGGCCATATTCCCTGCGAACTGGTATTCCAGTCCATAGATGACCTTCCTGAAGGCTTCACCTGCCCCGAAGGCCGTACCAAACCTTGGGGAACCAACCATGCTGTAATGATGGGTGCCGATGTAATAAAGGAACCGTTTGCTGTTATCAATTGCGACGATTTCTACGGTCGTGACTCCTTCCAGGTAATGGGCAAATTCCTTGCAGCCCTTCCCGAAGGCTCCAAAAACGTATATTCCATGGTAGGCTTCCGCATCGGCAATACGTTGAGCGAGAGCGGTACCGTATCCCGTGGATTGTGTGGAACGGATGCGAACAACCTGCTGACTTCCGTAGTGGAACGCACCAAGATTCAGCGTATGGATGGCGAGGTGAAGTACATCGACGATAACGGTGAATGGACTGCCACTCCCGAGACGACTCCGGTCAGCATGAACTTCTGGGGTTTCACTCCCGATTATTTTGCTTACAGTGCAGAGTTTTTCAAGAGTTTCTTGAGCGACCCGAAGAATATGGAGAACCTGAAAAGCGAATTCTTCATCCCGCTGATGGTAGATAAGTTGATTAACGATGGCACTGCTACCTGCGAAGTGCTTGATACAACCAGCAAGTGGTTCGGTGTGACTTATCCCGAAGACCGTCAGAGTGTAGTCGACAAGATTCAGGCTTTGGTGGATGCGGGCGAGTATCCTGCAAAGCTGTTCTGAGTTTGTTAACCAAAGGCGGATACCCGTTGGAGCTCATTCTCTGATTATAATCGGACAATAGATTCGCATGCCTCCGCTACTGCCGGATGGTGGGTGACGAAGATACATGTTTTGCCTGCGCAGTCTCTGCGCAGGTTTTTTATTAACAGCCGTTCCGTGTCGGGGTCGAGGGCAGAAGTGGCTTCATCTAAAAGAAGAATGTTTCCGGGGCGTAGCAGAGCGCGGGCAATGGCGATGCGTTGGGCTTGTCCTTCACTGAGTCCGCCACCTCGTTCGCTGAGTGGGGAGTCTACGCCGTCGGGAAGGTGGAAGACGAAGTCGGCGGTGGCGGTTTGCAGGGCTTGATATATGGCTTCTTCAGAAGCTTGTGGGTTTCCCATCAGCAGGTTGTCACGGATAGTTCCGCTGAAAAGGGTATTGCCTTGCGGGACATATACGAAGTTCTTGCGGGTTTGCGGAGAGACGGTATGACTGGTTTCAAGTGGATGTTTGGCGGGTATCAAGAGTATCTGTCCCTCTTGTGGCGTTGCCAGTGCCAACAATAGCCGGATGAGCGTTGTCTTTCCTTTTCCTGTTTCTCCGACTACAGCTATGCAGCTACCGGCGGGGAAACGGCAGGAGAAGCGGCTGAATACCGGACGGTCATCGGGAGTGTAGCCAAAAGTCACGTCTTTCAGTTCCAGTTCCGGGGTAGAGGCGAGGAATATGCTGTCACCGTCCGCTTCTGCCGGCAGTCTTTCCAATTCCAATAGCCGGTCTATGGCGGTAAGGGCATTGACTACGGAAGGTATCAGGCGTGAGAGGTCGAGCACGGGACGCTGGACTTTTCCTACCAATTGCAAAAAGGCGGTCATCGTTCCGAAGGTGATACAGCCTGCGCTGAGGTGAACGGCTCCCCAAAGAAAAGCCGTGAGGTATCCGCCGGAAAAGGCAAGGGCCACTAACATGTGGGCGGAAAGCGAGAAACGGGTACGTCCCATGACTTGGCTGTGGAGCATGTCTTGCAAGTCATCGAGTTTGTCCAGATGCCGTTCGCCTTGTTCCAATGTTTTAATCACTATGCGATGTTGCAGGCTCTCTTGTATGACGGACTGGATGCGACCGTCACTGTTCCGAATATCATGTGTATAGCGTTTCATTCGTCGCATATAGAAACGGCTGCCTAATAGAAAGACGGGCAGGATGGCAACAATCAGCCATGGCAGTGAAGGGTCTAAAAAGTAGAAGAATAGAAAGGCTGCCAGCAGTTGTATACTCGTGACGATGAATGCCGGGACAGAAGAGGTGAGCAATGTGACGATGGCGGCGGTGTCTTGTTCTACCCGGTTCACTACGTCTCCGGTATGGAAACGCTCCAATTCGTTCCAGCGGCTTTGCAGTAAGCGCGAGAAGAGGCGGTGGCGAAGGGCGTTGCCCGTCTCTATCTGCATACGGGTACTTATCCAAGTGTCAGCAGCTCCGCACAGTAATTGGGCAGTCAGCAGGACAACGGTGAGAACGGCGACATGCGTCAGGTTGTCGTCTGTTATTCCGGTAGCGGTGTCTATCACCCGTTTGGTTGCATAGATAAAGGCTAGGGCAAAGGCCACGCCCAGAATGCCGGTGAGGCAACTTAGCAGGATACGTCCGCGTTGTTCGGCAGATACCTCTCGAATATACCTAAGTTTTTCACGTCTGTCCTTTTTCACTTTTTTGTCCTTCTGTTGCTTTTTCATTCCTTTTATTTTCCGGGTTCTTTTATTTCTTTGTCCTTGCTTTCTTGTCTTTTACTCCTTTTAATCGGTTTATTTGTATAGCTATCGTTCCCCCTATCAGAGTCACGGGATACCAGAGTGCTTCGTACGGTGCAAATTGACGCAGTTCGTTGCAGCGTCGGGTGGCGCGGCAGAAGGTGTACCACTTTCCTGCCCAATATCCTTTGGGGCGTGGCTTGATGCGGTTATCATGTTGCCCGAAGTTACCGGTAGACAGGATGTCTTCCAATAATTGTTCTCCTATCTGCTTGGTGCCTTCCAAGGGGAAAGGAAGCCGGTTGGCGGGCAATCCCAGTCGGGTGACGGCAATGTAGCCGAATGCTTGTGCGGCATGCAATAGTCCGAGGTCCTGCAACTGGCGAAGCAGGGTGGTGGCATCTATTTCTTTGTGGCGATTGGCAAGCAGACAAGTCCAGTCGCATAGCTGGCGCAGGCCGATTCCGCTGTTCAGGAAATGTACAAAGGCATGTAGGAAGATATAAAGTGCATTGAAGGTGGCCGGAGGTATGGCGATACTGACGGCCTTCGAGTCCTCTTTCCCGGTTTCGGAGAATAGGGCATAGTCTGTTTCCTGCGGATACCATTTTCTGATAATCTGCTGAAAGTGCCGGTTGGCAAGCGGACTGTTCAGCCGGAGGATGATGCGGTGGTTCTCGATGTGTACTCCTTTCAAACTGTAGCTGGCATGCTTGTCGGACGCTTCTCCCTCGACTATGGCGCCTTGTTGCAGCAGGAGGCGGTTGGCTATGGGTTGTCCTTGTTTTCCTAAATAGATGTCGATGTCTCCGCATTGCCGGTGCAAGGGAGTGCGGTAGTTGGTGCCGATGCCTTGCCCTTTCAGCAGTACGGGATGCAGCCCGGCTTCCCGGTAAAGGGTATTGAGTTCGGGCAGAAGCTGGTTGAGGCGTTTGTTGGCTTGTTCTATCTGTGCAGTCCGGGCAGCCCATTTCAGATAGAGGGCGCGTGGAGGGCGCAGTTCGGCCGGTAGACTGCTTATGCCGTCAAAAGTCAGTGCAAGCAGGGCTTGTGAGTTTGCCATGCGGTACACGGTTTCCCAGTCGTCCGGCGAGACCGACCGGAAGAGTTGTCGGTCTGCCGGAGTGCCCCACAGGCCGGAGCGTACCAATGAAAAGAAAGCGTGTTGCATATCCGTCCTTATTCTATGATTCCTTCGCGGTCAAGGGAGTCGATAAACTTCTGCGCATCGCGACGGGCCGATTCGTTATCTACATCATAGCGGCTGGTCAGGGCTTCTGTCACGCTGTCTGTATCGAACTCTTTGTTTTCTATCTCTTGCCAAAGCATGGCGGAAGTTTGGTTCAGGCTGATGACTTTGCTGAAGTCCACGTTCGACGAGCCGTCTTGCATGATGATGTAGTCATCGCCTATCCGGTGCAGGATAAATCCTTGTTTGATTTTCATGGTTATTTTGTTTTATATTCTTCTGAACAGGGCGAGCAGCCAGCGGCGAGCAGGGTTTAGCTTCATCCACCAGTAGGAGTAGAGCTTCCAGACTTTGCCGTCGGCGGTGTACCGTTTGTCTTTTCGCATGGCTTCGGTCATGACGCCCATTACCCGTCCGATGTCGGTTTCTTCGGTCTGGGCGAGGTTGCCGTCGCCTTGCAGGATGAGTATATTTCCGTTCCGACGGATGATGCGGTGAAAGACGATGCGTTCCGTCAGGTCGCGTGCCAGTACGGCGACGCCCGGTTGCAGCTGTTCTGTGGTGAAATCGCCCAGTGTCACCCGGTCACGGCGGTCCACTAAGAAAGGATTCATGCTGTTGCCCCGCACGGTGATGGTTACTGTATGCCCCTCTTTGATGAGACGCGCCACTTCGGGAAGCAATATCTCGTTGGGAATGCTTTTCTTCATCGGCTGTTCAGTTCATCATTCATAACTTATCCTTCTACCGTCTTTCTGCAAAGCTCCGTCGCTTCACGGTCGGGCAGGCATTTCAGATGATAGACGGGTGCCAGCGTGGCAAGTTCCGTCACAGTGGTGACAATGGCGTTATAGATTTCCTTGTTCTGCTTCAGGCAAGAGCAGGAGGGGAGGAGGGTGGCGAAAGCATGTGCTGCTCTCTCTTGCTCTATTTCATTCTGCGGTGCTTGTTCCAAGCGGACGAAGGCGCCTACGGTCATGGATTCTTTCCGATAGCATGGTGTCTTTCCGCTCCACGGAGAACCGAAAACAGTGGCTTGCTTGCCGAGGCTGTCCACATGTACTATCGGATTGTCATCGTTCAGTAGATGGCAGTCCGAGAACTGTTGCAGCCAGAGCCCGGTGTGCGTACTTTTGCCCGTGCCGCTTTTCCCTAAGAAGAGGTAGCCTTTGCCTGTTTCAGTAGCGACAACCGAGGCATGCATCAGCAGTGTATGGTGGCGGGCGGCATTGAAGGCATAGAGCATCATCAAGAAGTTGTTCAGTACGAAGTTCGTTTCGTTTTCCGGAGCCGGTGTTTCTGTCCTGCAGGCCGGTAGGTGGATGAAGCATTGCCTGAAGTTATCGTTGCACTCCATCCAATAGTTTTTCCCGCTTTTCCGTGGGGTGATGGATACAAGGTGTGAGCTGTGGGGCAAAGGGCGAATGATGCAATCGGCATCTTCCCAGTTGAAACATATATCATCGGGAGTTTTCGCTATGGTTCGTTTTGTCGCTGTTTCGTCATCGTCTATCTCTGTTTCAAAGATTACTTTTTGCGTCGTGTCTATTGTCGTGATGAACGGAATCAGTGAAGGCAACGCCTTGAATATATTGAAGTCGGAAGGTTTCACCATGCGGAAGGTGTGCGGTCCTACTTGATAATCCAATATCTGTATTCTCATATGTTTTGATTGTTAGTTGTTATTCATGATACTTTGGGCTACTCAGAAAAATAATGAATGTTTGTGTGAATGAGGAAGATTTGAGAGATTTTTCAACTGTCTTGTTGTCATTTTTTAGACGCGGAGGACGCAGATTTATAAAAGAAAATCCGCTGTCCGCCGCATCTAAAAGATAGTAATAAGGCGATTCCGATACCTCTTCGTTTGGTCTGCGAGGATATATTGCTTCCTTTCTTAGAATTTGGCTTATCGGTTCTCCTGACTTGTTGGGCCAACAATATATTCTTTCCTCCCATCGTTGACTTTGTGGGCTGCTGTATATACACTGCCGTCACGGGTAACCTCGTAACCTGTTACCAAATAGGATTCATTGTCGTCCATATTCGGATTTGCCGGGTTGAAATTGATGAACGTTCCACCGGACACCTGGATGCTGGCAGTGTTCTTGTCTGTATTCTTTAAGTTCAGTACCCAGTATCTGCCATCCGTGTCGTTGTTGGGTGTACCATATTTGCCGGATTCAAATGTTCCTCCATAGATATTGATTTTCCCATTCTCTCTTGCATAAATCAGGTCTATCTGGGTGTTCAGTTTCTGGGTGTTATAGTAAGAACCGCCATGAATATTTACTGTCCCGTGTCCTCGGGCTTCAATTACCATGCGATAACCATCGTCTTTCGCTGTAGCAGATGCATCGCACTTCACATTGCCGTTGCCTGAAATGTTTAGTGTTCCGTTCTGTACAGTAAAGATTTGTGTGAAAGGAGTGGCATCAGCTGTTTCTGAGGAATTGATGATGTCGTGGCCATTCAGGTTTAAGTTTGCCGTTGCGTTTGCAGCATTCAATATGTAGCCTGTGGCAAGCTCCGTCTTGGCGATGTTGATATTTGAGAGAAGTTTTATATCCACAGTTGCGTTGGTTGCCATGTACTTCAGTACGCTTGGGTCGGAGAATGTACCTCCGGAAACAGAGATGATACTTTTGGCATTTTCGGTTCCCACGGATGCATCTACCTTTAAGTCACCGTTGAAAGTACCGCCTGTGATATTCAGCTTCATAGGTTCGGTATTTCCTGCACTCTTGGAAATTTCCACTTTTCCATTGATGACGCTCGTACCGCTTACCGTAACCGTGACTCCAGCAGTGTACTTTGCATAGCCGCATACGTCGAATGCAAATTGATTCGCATTGCTTCCTGCGTTGATAGTGGTATTGTTGATGCTTATATTGCCACAATTGTTGCTTACTACGTATTGGGCATTTGTGTCTTCTACTGTCATATTATCTAATGTCAGGTTGCAGTAGTTCTGAATCATGATTTTGTTGTTGTCACTCTTCAGCGTTCCGTTCTTGAAAGTAACGTTTGAACCTTCGAGTAATTGACAGCTGTTCGTTTCGGTGCCGGTGGAACCTACGGTCGGGTCAGCAAGTGTAAGGATCTTGCCGCCTAAGTCCATCGTCAAGGTTTGTCCGCTTGTGGTCTTGAATCCCGGGCAGGTCTTGTCGGCGGTCAACTTTATGTTCACATTTGCATTTGTCTTCATGTACTTCAGCGCGCTTGGGTCGGAGAATGTACCGCCGGTAACGTTGATGACCGGTGTATAAGTGGTGCCTTCTGTGATGAGTGACTTTGCTTCGGCAATCAGTGTACCGCCTTTGATGTTTACTGTGGCAATGCCATATGCTCCACTTACGTTGATGGCGGCGCAGTCCAGTCCTCCGGTACCGTCGCCCCAGTTGCCGGTGCTGCCTGTGCCTTTACTGGTAATCAAGGCTGTGCCTTCCACGTTCAGAGTGCCTCGTTGGATGCATACACCTCCTGCGGCACCATAAACCTTGCCGCCACTGATGGTCGTTGTGCCGGATTGGGGCAGATAGACTGCATAGTCAGCAGTAGAAATGAGTTCTCCGTCTGTGATGTTGATGATGGAGTTCTGCGTCTTGTAATTGCCGTTGCCTGCCACTGCAAACCATCCGGCTTCTATCTTGCCGCCTGTCATGGTGAAGTCTCCACCGTCCGTCACTCCGACGCCATATTGGCCGTTACTGTTCGGAGTCTTTCTGACTGCACTGATGTTGCCGCTTTCCATGGTCATGGAGGCATCTTCACCGGCTATTTCAATCAGACTGCCATTATAAGAAGCCGCTGTATAATCCTGGCTGGCAACTATCTTGCCTTTCTTCTCGGTAGAGCTGTCCTTCAGTGTCATCTTGCCCAAGACGATGATTTTGCCTGTTGCGCTGTTGTCGGCAGTCAGTGTATATCCGTTCAAGTCAAGAACCACGGACTTTCCGGCGGGTACACTGACGCTTTGCCCTGTGATGTCGGCATCGGCGGACAATTTAAAATCTTCGCCGTTGGCGAAAGCGGCCTTTAGGACTGCCACGTCGGATTGAACTACAAATTTGCTGTCGATTGTTGCCGGAAGTGATGCTTCGGTTCCTTTTATTATATAGATTGTGGTATCGCCGGCATCGTGTACCAATTGTTCTACCTTTCCATATATCTTCAAGTTACCGCCTTTTACGGTCAGCTTCTTTACGGTGACGCCTGCATTGATAATCAATGTCTGCTGGGCGGTAGTGGCAGTCACTTCATTGTAAGTGGCTTTATTGCCTACTGCTGCCAATGTAACGGTGGTGCTTGGCATGGTGATGGCTACAGAAGGAGCTTCTTGCTCTGCATTGGTTTCCGGCACAGCCAAGGATACACTGTTGGTGGCAGTGGCGGCGGGAGCACCTATGCTGGTATTGGTCTTGTCGGTCAGCGTCAACGGAGCGGCAGTACTGGTCGTTGGGGCTGTATTGAACGCCAGGTTGATGTCCGAGTTCTGTAAAACCGGGATGGCGATGCCGTCGTTGCTGCCGGAAGTGGTATTGAAGCTGCCGCTGACTGCAATGTCGGTTACGGTTGCTGCTGTCGGTGCTTCTTGTGGGAGATTTTTTGAATCAGCTAAAGCTGTACTAAGCGCACTGGGGGTTGTAGCCTCTACCACAACGCAATCCAAAGGAGGTACTACCAATATGTCTCTTCTGCCTAGGATTTTGTCATTAAGCGTCTTGGTAAAATATACCTTGTCGCTTCCATTCGTCAGTTGGGCAGTGATGGAACTATAAGTACCTGTGGGCAAAGGAATGTAGAAGTTGCGAGACTTTATATCAGCTGAGGCTGTGAAGGAGGCGGTGATTTCCTTGCTTTCATCGCTCGTTACTGCCAGTATCGGGTCTGCTGCGGTTAAGTCTACCGTACAAGTACCTGCAATGTTATTGGAGGCAATAATCTTGAAAGTAGTGGCCTCTGCCGGAATCTTGTTGACGGTCAGTTTTATCATGGCTGCCATGTGCTTGAAGGACAGAGCGCTCAGATTGTCGGGATTTGTCACCTTGGCATACATCGGGCCATTGCTGCTGCCGTTATAATTTGTAAGCGTGGCAGGTAGAGTCATGGTCAATGTATTGCCGCTTACGCTCATGTTTTGTTGGTAAGGATAGATGGAGAATACAGCCGTTTCTCCGCTTGGCTTGCTGCCGTTGAAAGTGGCGGAAGTTTGACCAGCACCGCTTGCATATTCTAATTTTGTATTGCTATAATTACTTTCTGCATTACTACAGAACAACCCTAGGGCATCGGTATCTTGCCATAGAATCTTGTATTCATCGTTTACGGTAGTACGGGTGTCGGTACCTGCGCCTTCAAACGTTGCGTTAACGGTGATGTTTCCTTTCCGCCCGCTGTTTTCAAATTCCTCTTGGCTGCAACTGAATGCGGTCAAGGCAGCAGTTGCCATGCAGGCAACTTGCATAAGGTTTCTTAATTTCATCATAATGAAGTCCCCCTTAGTTTTCTACGGTTAAGATGTCATTGATTAGGTCTTCCAAGTCGCTGCTGGATGCCGAATTGTAGCTATGGGTAGAGGTGCTGCCCGAATAGGAGCGCGTAATGGGATGGTAAGGTTCGCCGCTTGTTGCAATGACTCCTTCATTCTCCATTTTGATAACTTCGATAGACGGAGTGATGTATGCTTCTCTACCGTCTGGTTTGTTCTGTTTCATATACACAAATTATTTAAAGGTTAAACAATAAAAAAAAACGTGAGTAACTATGTTTGTATATCCTTTATTCAGGCCTTCGCATTGCCCTTTCCCTGGATATACAACAGTCACTCACGTCGTTTGTGTATATACCATCCCCCTGATGGGAGAAAACCATATAAACATAGACGTGAGCATCCTTGTTGTTATCTTCAGGGAAATTTTCAAAGTTGCGAAGTTTGAATAAAGAAGATAATTTCAATAATGCTCTTACTAATATGTAAATAAACCCACTACGCTATAGCGAATTTGTGACAAAGATAATTGTTTTTTGTTTAAGTGTATCTATGTTTCTCTATTTTTTTGGGGAAAGGCTCACGTCTCTTTCATTTATAGGAGTTAGGAGAGTTATCACTTCTAACTCCCGATAACTCCTTCAAATATTTAGTAACTGTCTGCATTGTCTTTGAGGATGTTTTTCTGAGGAGCATAGCGGCTATGTGGCGAATAAAGAGAGGAAGACAGACCGAAAAGAAGCTGAATAAAATCTTTTTAAGCAAAATTAAAACAGAGATTTGATATACTTTAAACAGAACACCCTGCAAACTCCGGCTTACTCTGTCCGGCAGTTTGCAGGGTGTCTGCTTGGTTTTCTCACGTGTACGTAGCTCTTTACGCCACGAACGGAAGTCGATGCCATAGCAATTTTTCATAATAAGACTTTCCATATTTTTGCAAATGTCCATACTGCCTTTGGCTGAAACAATTTATATAAGTAATTGAAGTTTCGTAAGTGAGTATGCCTGCTGATAAATGGGAATTTATCGCACAGAGCGCGAAGCCTGCTCTCATAACCTATGGAGAGCACGAGTGAAAGCTTGTGGATTTTTATCTAAAACATAGGTATTCCTTTGCTCTTCTCCCTTTGTTTGTCTGCTGTGGCATAGGGAATTTATGACGCCTAACGGCCATGAACAACCCTGCTTTCGACCATAAAGCGATCGCTTGACGACCGTAAGCAGAGTTGTTCATGGCCGTTAGGCGTCACTAACTCCAGAGCTATTACGGATGAAGTACGTAGCCCGAACCTATTGCGCACAAGGCGCAAACGTATTATACAACGGTGTAAAAGACATTAGAGTGCATTATTCATAGTCGGCCTTTGATTCCCGATAACTCCTACTATGCCCCTACAGTCCAACTCCATATCCGTTGACTTCACAGTAAGGACAAGCCCGAAAATGCAGGAAAACCGAACCTGCCGATTCATGTAATCTGCATGCTGTATTATGGTAGGGGATAGCAGCTTACTGCAAAACTCAAGCGTTTCAGGCAGGTGGAAGCAAATTTTGCTTCCACCTTTTCAGGTTGCTTCCACCGCAGGGCAAATGCCGATGGACAGGGGGATGCAGGAGGTGGGTGGAAGTGTGGAAGCAAAGTGATGGAAAATTAATTTGGCATTCACACAATAATAACCGTATATTTGTAGCATGGCTGTCTGCCTCCTCTTAAATTCAGATAAAGAGGAGGTAGACAAATGCTTGCTATGAGAAACACATAAATGGTTATAACCAAGTGATGAAACAATTAATTGCATGTTGCGGACTGGATTGCGAAAATTGCGCCGCCCGTATAGCCACTGTCAATAATGACGATGAGCTGAGAGAGAAAACCGCCAAAGAGTGGAGTGTGCTGAACAATACGCCGGAAATTACGGCAGAAACCATCCATTGTATGGGGTGCCGTGCAGACGGGGTGAAGTTTGCCTATTGCAGCGATTATTGTGCTATCCGCAAATGTGTGTACGAAAAAGGTTTTAATACTTGCGGTGACTGTAAGGAACTGGAAACTTGCCAGGTGGTAGGTGCCGTTCTTCAGCATGCACCCGGTGCAAAGGAAAATCTTTATTAACCGTAAATTCTTTGATTAAATAAAATATTGCTTATCTTTGCAGTATGACAAAGACATTTAAATCGGATTTGGTTTTGTAAACAATCTGTGTTCCTTGCACAGATTGTCCCTTTCGTTTACTCTCGGATAACTTCTTTCGAGAGTGTTTCTCTATTGTTATAATTAAAGTTTAATCCGCGTATTATGCTGAAGGTATTGTGATACTTTCCGTATATGCAAAATATAGTAAGAAAATGAGTAACGAAAATAAAACCATCCACGATTTCGAACTTAGTTTAATCTGTGACTTTTTCTCCAATATGGAACGGCAAGGCCCTGGCAGTCCCGAAGCGACGTTGAAGGCATTGAGCTTTGTAGACGGCCTTACTGATAAATCCCTTATTGCCGATATAGGTTGTGGAACGGGTGGCCAGACAATAGTAGTAGCCGGGCATGTGCCGGGGCGGATTACCGGAATTGACCTTTTCCCCGGCTTTATTGACATCTTCAACCGTAATGCAAGGCAGTTGGGCTTGCAGGACAGAGTAAAAGGAATTGTCGGTTCAATGGATGCCCTCCCTTTCGGTGAGGAGGAGCTGGATATGATTTGGTGTGAAGGTGCTATCTATAACATCGGCTTTGAACGTGGCTTGAAGGAGTGGCGTAAATATCTGAAACCGGGAGGGTATATTGCCGTATCCGAGAGTTCATGGTTTACGGACGAACGTCCTGCGGAAATCAATGACTTCTGGATGGACGCCTATTCTGAAATGGATACACTTCCCAATCAGGTAGCCAAGTTGTACAAGGCGGGTTATCTCCCCGTTGCTACATTCATTCTGCCGGAGAATTGCTGGACAGAGCATTACTTTGCTTCAAAGGTTGCGGCTCAGGAGATTTTCCGTAAGAAATATGCCGGTAATAAAATTGCCGAAGAGTTCAGCTCACTCCAAATGATTGAGGATGAACTATACGGCAAATATAAGGAATTCTACGGTTATGTGTTTTTTATTGCTAAGAAGGTAGATTGATGGCAGACTTCTCTTATTGAGGAATGCGGGTATTCTCATGGCAGAATATCCGCATTTTGTGTTTTGAGTGGATTTTATTGTTTTGAGGATGTGCGGAACTTCTGAGGAGGTATTCCCGTATGACGTTTAAAGAATTTGTTGAAGAAGGCCGCATTATTAAAACCTAGACTCACGGCTATATCCTTTATCGGAGTGTTGGCGGTACAAAGTTGTGCTTTGGCATCCATGATGATAGTATTGTTGATGATTTCCATGGCTGTATGTCCTGATTCCTTTTTGACAAGGCGGCAAAGAGCTGCCGGTCTCATATTCATTTTCAATGCATAATAGGACACTTGATGCTCCCGGACATAGTCTGTGTGTACCAATCGGATAAAAATGCGGTATTGGTTGAAATGCCTGCTGCCCGGAGTCTCTTTTATTCTAGGGCGTTCCGGACAGAGTTCGGATATACCTTGTAACAGATAGGTCAGTAGAGTTTGCAATGAAACTAGACTTGAGGGGCTTTCTGTTCTTTGGTAGAGGTGTGACAAATAGGTCATGAACTCGGCATAAAGCTGGAAGTCCGTTTTCGATAGAGGAAAAATATAGTGTTTGCCTATAATGTGAAACTTATCCATCATGAGCTTGCCGGCCCCTGCACTTTGGATAAGTTGTTGGGAAAATATGACGACATATATTTCAGCATCGTCTGACGTGTGTAGCAATTGTACGAAGGTCTCGGGAGGAATAACTAGGAGGGTGTTAGCTTCAACCCTGAATTGAGTATGGTTTATGATGGTTTTCAGAACTCCTTTGGTGCATAGAGCGAAGATACTGGCCTTGGTGTGGTATGGCTTTTCCACTAGCGGATTCAGTTCATTGGTTGTGATATGATTGCAGGCAATGAACTCGGCATTTATATTGAATTCGGATATATTCATGTTGGAGATTTTAAGACACAAAAATGGGGGATAATAATGTATAAATGACAGAGATAACAGTTAAAATCAATATTACGCTCAATTTGTCTCTGTTAAATAAGGTAAAGTTGTGAATAATAGAATATATACATGCTAAAACGGAATATTGATTTATAAGGGTTTGTTTGTGGCATAAGCATTTTAGCCCGAACTTTGCTCCTTGTATGATAAAACAATTCTGATGAATCCGAATGTTCCTCAAGAAGTACGTATAATAAATGCCATCTCCGAGCAGTTGTTCAACTCATGGCCCGTCAGCATTATTATGATTGATTTGGAAGATTGTATCTGGCGTCTGAATCAGCAGGTGATGAATGAACTCCATTTGAATGAGTATGTGATAGGGCGGCGTATCACTGACTTATTGGAAGTGGTATGTGATAAAAAGAATGTGTTAGAAGACCTTTTGCTGCAACTTCGGGAGAGGGATGTGCGGATTATTCCCTTAGATATCAATTGCTTTATACGTGAATTGAAGAGTGGTATCAGTTTTCTGATACAAGGTGCTATGGTGGGAATTCATGAAGATGGACAATTGGTGAGGATTGTACTCTATTTCAGGAATGTGTTGGAAGAACGGACACAGAAGCATTTGCTGAATATTGCGCTGAGCCGCACCCAGATATTTCAATGGTCTTTCGACATGGAACATAATCTGATGATTATAGAACCGCGTTATTTTGAATATTTGGGGATTCCTACGCGTGACTATACTCTGACGCCTGAGGAATTCGCATTTCTGATTCATCCGGACGACCGGAAGGGAGTGTTTGATGCTTTGGCTTTACAGTTGCATGGTAATTTGTACGAACGCCCAGTGGAATACCGTCTACGGAGGGGAGACGGCAAGTGGGAGTGGTTTGAGGCGCAATCTACCTATGTGGGGCAATTGACGGATTTGCCGTTCCGTATCATCGGTATTTGCATGAGTACGCAGAAATACAAGGATACGGAGAATAAATTGAACGAGGCTTTGCAGAAAGCGCAACGTAGCGATGAGTTGAAGAGCGTATTTCTTGCTAATATGAGCCACGAGATACGTACGCCACTAAATGCCATTGTGGGCTTCTCTACACTACTGGCTTGTGGGGATGCCGACTTGTCGCGGCAGGAGATTATGGAATTTACGTCTTTGATTGAAAAGAACAGCCAGTTGTTAATGGTGTTGATTTCAGATATTCTGGATTTGTCCAAGATAGAATCGAACACGATGGAATTCCATTTTGAGAAGGTTTCTTTAAATGGCATATTGGAAAGCATTTACAGTGCGCAGAAGATGAATCTTCGGAAAGGAGTGGAGCTACTGCTAGACCTTCCGGACCGGGCGGCAGTTATCTATACAGATCCTACGCGTTTGGGGCAAGTTGTCAACAATCTTATCAATAATGCGGTGAAGTTCACTGCTGAAGGACGCATAACCATAGGGTATAGGCTGAAGGACTTTGCTACATTGGAAGTCTTTGTGGAAGATACGGGAACTGGCATGTCGGAAGAAGTTCTGGCGCACATTTTTGAACGTTTCTATAAGGGAGATGCTTTTGTGCAGGGCACGGGATTGGGATTGGCCATTTGCAGGACTATCGTTGAAAGGTTTCATGGAAAAATAGAAGTGGCTTCAACTCTTGGCAAGGGGAGCCGCTTTGCAATTGTCCTTCCGCAGGAAATGCGGGAGTAGTGTTCTCTTTCTTGGATATTTGATGTAATTATGTGAGCGTATGATATTGTATAACGTTGAAAATCGCTACCTTTGCAGTCTTGAACGATAAATTCATTGACACTATGATATCTGTAGAAGGACTGAAGGTAGAATTTAATGCCACTCCTCTGTTCGAAGACGTCTCTTATGTTATCAATAAGAAAGACCGTATAGCTCTTGTCGGCAAGAATGGTGCCGGTAAGTCCACCATGCTCAAGATATTGGCTGGCATTCAGCAGCCCACTGCCGGCATTGTTGCCGTTCCCCGCGAATGTACTATCGGGTATTTGCCCCAAGTGATGATACTCAGTGACAAGCGCACCGTAATGCAGGAGGCTGAACTTGCCTTCGAGCATATTTTTGAGATGCAGGCGGGCATCGAACGCATGAATCGGCAACTTGCCGAACGTACCGATTACGACAGCGAGGATTACCAGAAACTGATTGACCGCTTCACTCACGAAAACGAACGTTTTCTGATGATGGGCGGCACCAACTACCGTGCCGAAATAGAGCGCACGCTCCAAGGGCTGGGCTTCAGCCGCGAGGACTTTGACCGCTCTACAAGCGAGTTTTCCGGTGGTTGGCGTATGCGTATAGAGCTTGCCAAGCTGTTGCTTCGCCGTCCGGATGTGTTGCTGCTCGACGAGCCTACCAACCACCTTGACATCGAGAGTATCCAGTGGTTGGAGAACTTCCTTTCCACCCGTGCCAATGCGGTGGTGCTTGTCAGCCACGACCGCGCCTTTTTGAACAATGTCACTACGCGTACCATCGAAATAACTTGTGGACGCATTTACGACTATAAAGTGAAATACGATGAGTTTGTGGTGCTTCGCAAGGAGCGCCGGGAGCAGCAACTACGTGCTTACGAGAATCAGCAGAAGCAGATACAAGATACGGAAGATTTCATCGAACGTTTCCGGTACAAAGCTACCAAGGCTGTGCAAGTGCAGAGCCGCATCAAGCAGCTCGAAAAGATAGAGCGCATCGAAGTGGATGAGGAAGACAACTCCTCTTTGCGCCTGAAGTTTGTTTGCAGTAGCCGTAGCGGTAATTATCCCGTTATCTGCGAGGATATGGAGAAATCCTACGGTGGGCACGTTGTTTTCCACGATGTAAATTTGACTATCAACCGAGGAGAGAAGGTTGCTTTTGTCGGTAAGAACGGCGAAGGTAAGTCTACGCTTGTAAAGTGTATTATGGGTGAGATTACGGATTATACCGGTAAGCTTACACTGGGACATAATGTGCAGATTGGATATTTTGCCCAGAACCAGGCACAGCTTTTGGATGAGAGCCTGACTGTATTCGATACGATTGACCGCGTGGCCGTAGGGGATATCCGCCTCAAAATCCGTGATATTCTAGGTGCTTTCATGTTCGGCGGTGAGGCTTCGGATAAAAAGGTGAAGGTGCTCAGCGGTGGAGAGCGTACCCGGCTTGCCATGATAAAACTGCTGTTGGAGCCGGTGAATTTCCTGATTCTCGACGAACCTACGAATCATCTTGACATGCGTTCCAAAGATGTGTTGAAGGAGGCTATCCGCGATTTTGACGGAACGGTGATAATAGTCAGCCATGACCGTGATTTTCTGGACGGACTTGCGACTAAAGTGTACGAGTTTGGTGGCGGACTGGTGAAGGAACATCTGGGAGGAATTTATGATTTCCTGCAAAAGAAGCAGATAGAGAGCCTGAATGAGTTACAGAAATCCCCTTCACTTTCCGCTTCGCCCACTGCCGGTAAGGCGGCATCGGGAAATGTTGGTGCAGAACCGGTTCAACCCTCGGCAGCCAAACTCTCTTATGAGGAGCAGAAGGAGCTTAATAAGAAGCTCAAGAAACTGGAACGTCGCGTTGCCGATTGTGAAGCGGAGATAGAGCAGACGGAGGCTGCCATTGCCATTCTTGAGGCCAGGATGGCCACACCGGAAGGTGCTTCGGACATGTCGCTTTATGAGCAGCACCAAAAACTGAAAGAGCAGCTTGACCGCGTGATGGAAGAGTGGGACGCGGCTACTGTAGAGTTGGAGAATCACTAACTATTATATTTTATATGTTTATGAAAGCAAATCATTTGTTACCCATTGCAGCATTCTGTCTGATGACGGCTTCCTGCAACACCGGCAAGCAGCAGGCTGAACTTACAGCAGGCATCCAGCTCGCCAATCTTGACACAACGGCTCTACCCGGAACAGACTTTTACCAATACGCATGTGGCGGTTGGATGAAGAACAATCCGATTCCTGCTGAATACTCACAGTACGGTTCTTTTACTATCCTTGCAGAAAACAACCGCAAGCAGATTCAAGGACTGATTGAAGAGCTTGCCGCCACCCAGCACGAAGCCGGCAGCGTGGCACAAAAAATCGGTGACTTGTACAAAATCGTAATGGACAGCGTGAAGCTGAACAAGGACGGTGTAGCCCCCATCAAGGCTGAACTCGACCAGCTGGCTGCTTTGAAGGACAAGAAGGAGCTTTATGCCTTGCTGGGCGATATGCAGAAGAAGGGTATCATCGCCTACAACGTGCTGTATGTTGGCGCTGACGAAATGAACAGTAGCATGAATGCTGTACAGACCTATCAGACCGGGCTGAGCATGGGCGAACGTGAATACTATCTGGAGAATGATGAGGCTACTGCCAAAATTCGTGATGCTTTCCGTACACATGTACAGAAGATGTATCAGTTGGCTGGTTTCGACGAGGCTACTGCCAAGAAAGGTATGGAGGTGGTGATGGATGTGGAAACACGTCTTGCCAAGGCTTTCCGCTCTCGTACGGAGTTGCGTGACCCGCATGCCAATTATAACAAGATGAGCATGGAAGAGTTGAAGAAGAATTATCCTACTTTCGATTGGGATGCTTATTTGTCTGCCATGGGCTTGAAGGATGTGAAGGAAATCATCGTAGGCCAGCCCGCTTCACTGAAAGCTGCTGCCGATATTCTGGATACGCTGCCCATTGAACAGCAGAGCCTTTATCTGCAATGGAAATTGATTGATTCTGCCGCAAGCTTGCTGAACGATGCTATGGCAGAACAGAACTTCGACTTCTACAGCCGCACCATGAGCGGTACACAAGAGATGCAGCCCCGCTGGAAGAGAGCGGTAAGCACTGTAAGCAGCGCGCTGGGCGAAGCTGTAGGTCAGATGTACGTGGAGAAATATTTCCCTGCTGCTGCCAAGGAGCGTATGGTGACTTTGGTGAAGAACTTGCAGGAAAGCCTGGGCGAACGTATCCAGAATCTTGCCTGGATGGGTGATTCCACTAAGGTGAAAGCTCTGGAGAAACTGGCTACCTTCCATGTGAAGATTGGTTATCCCGACACTTGGAAAGACTACTCCACACTGGAAATCAAAAACGACTCTTACTGGGCAAACATGGAACGTGCCAACGAGTGGAGCCATGCCGAAATGATAGCCAAGGCCGGCAAGCCGGTGGATAAGGACGAATGGCTGATGACTCCGCAGACCGTCAACGCTTACTATAACCCGACCACCAACGAAATCTGTTTCCCCGCCGGTATCCTGCAATATCCTTTCTTCGATATGAATGCGGATGACGCCTTCAACTACGGTGCCATCGGTGTGGTAATCGGTCATGAAATGACTCACGGATTCGACGACCAGGGTCGCCAGTACGACAAGGACGGTAACCTGAAAGACTGGTGGACTGCTGAAGATGCCAAGAACTTTGACGAGCGTGCCCAGGTGATGGTAAACTTCTTTGATAGCATCGAGGTTGCTCCGGGTGTATATGCCAACGGACGCATGACATTGGGTGAGAATATTGCCGACCACGGTGGTCTGCAGGTTTCTTATCAGGCATTCAAGAAAGCTACGGCTGCCAATCCGCTGCCGGTGCTGGACGGTCTTACTCCCGAACAACGTTTCTTCCTGGCATACGCAGGTGTATGGGCTAATGATATCCGTCCCGAAGAAGTGCTGAACCGCACAAAAAGTGATGTGCACTCATTGGGCGAATGGCGCGTAAACGGTGCATTGCCGCAAATCGGTGCTTGGTATGAGGCATTCAACGTGACAGAAAAAGACCCGATGTTCTTGCCGGTAGAAAAACGTGTATCTATTTGGTAAACCAACAAAATAACCCTTAAAAAAAGGCGGCAGACTGGAAACAGATGCCGCCTTTTTTAATTATACCTAATTTATTGTGTATGAATGTATGTATGAATAAACAAAATTTGTAACTTTGCGCATCAAATACTAATATACGCATACTTTAATACGCAAATCCATGTCTGAAACAAAAAGAATCAAAACAGCTCTGGTATCTGTTTACCATAAGGAAGGTTTGGACGAAATCATTACCAAACTGCATGAAGAAGGTGTAGAGTTCCTCTCAACCGGTGGAACACGTCAGTTTATAGAATCCCTGGGTTATCCCTGCAAGGCAGTGGAAGACCTCACTACATACCCTTCCATCCTGGGCGGACGCGTGAAGACTTTGCATCCGAAGGTTTTTGGAGGTATTCTTTGCCGCCGCGGATTGGAGCAAGACATGCAACAGATTGAAAAATATGAAATCCCCGAAATAGACCTCGTCATTGTTGACCTCTATCCGTTTGAGGCTACCGTTGCCAGTGGTGCCGAAGAACCTGCCATCATCGAAAAGATTGACATAGGCGGTATCTCTCTGATTCGTGCCGCAGCCAAGAACTATAACGACGTGGTTATCATCGCTTCGCAAGCACAATATCAGCCGTTCCGCGACATGCTGATGGAACACGGAGCCACTACTACCATCGAAGAACGCCGTTGGTTTGCCAAAGAGGCTTTCGGAGTGTCTTCACACTATGATTCTGCCATCTTCAACTATTTCGATGGCGAGGAAGGTTCCGCTTTCCGTTGTTCTGCCAACAGCCAGAAGACTTTACGCTATGGCGAGAATCCGCATCAGAAAGGTTATTTCTATGGCAATATTGATGCTATGTTCGACCAGATTCACGGTAAGGAAATCTCTTATAACAACCTGCTCGACATCAATGCTGCCGTTGACTTGATTGACGAATTCAAGGATACGACTTTCGCTATCCTGAAGCATAATAATGCTTGTGGACTGGCTTCACGTCCCACTGTGCTCGAAGCATGGAACGATGCGCTTGCCGGTGACCCGGTATCCGCTTTTGGTGGTGTGCTCATCACTAATGCCGTGATTGACAAGGCTGCTGCCGAAGAAATCAATAAAATTTTCTTTGAGGTGATTATCGCTCCCGATTATGATGTGGATGCGTTGGAAATCCTCGGTCAGAAGAAGAACCGTATTATCCTGGTCCGCAAGCCGGCAGCTCTGCCTAAGAAGCAGTTCCGTTCTTTGCTGAATGGCGTATTGGTTCAGGACCGCGACCTTAAGGTGGAAACTCCAGAAGAATTGAAGACTGTAACTACGAAGGCTCCCACTGCACAGGAAATTGAGGATATGCTCTTTGCAAACAAGATTGTGAAGAACAGTAAGTCGAATGCCATTGTGCTGGCAAAAGGAAAGCAGTTGTTGGCAAGTGGTGTAGGTCAGACCAGCCGTGTGGATGCTTTGAAGCAGGCTATCGAGAAAGCCAAAAACTTCGGTTTCGACTTGAATGGCGCTGTAATGGCAAGTGACGCATTCTTCCCTTTCCCCGACTGCGTGGAAATTGCCGGCAATGAAGGCGTAACAGCCGTCATCCAGCCGGGTGGAAGCATCAAGGATGAACTCTCGTTTGAATATTGCAACGAGCATGGCATTGCCATGGTGACTACGGGATTCCGTCACTTTAAACACTAATTCGGATTTACGATTTGACGATTTACGATTTACGATTTACGATTGAAGTTACATCGTAAGTCTGAATCTCAAATTGTAAACAAGAGGAATATCAATCGTAAATCGTAAATAGTTAAATCGTAAATATTAATGGGATTATTCTCCTTTACACAAGAAATAGCGATGGACCTTGGCACAGCCAATACCATCATCACCACGAATGGCAAGATTGTGGTGGATGAGCCTTCGGTGGTGGCTTTGGACCGTCGTACCGATAAGATGATTGCCGTGGGTGACAAGGCAAAGATGATGCACGAAAAGACCCACGAAAACATACGTACCATCCGTCCGTTGCGCGACGGTGTGATTGCCGACTTCTATGCCTGCGAGCAGATGATACGCGGACTTATCAAGATGGTGAACAACCGTAACCGTCTCTTCTCTCCGTCACTCCGCATGGTAATCGGGGTTCCTTCGGGCAGTACCGAAGTGGAGCTGCGTGCCGTGCGCGACTCTGCCGAGCATGCCGGCGGGCGCGACGTTTATTTGATTTTCGAGCCGATGGCTGCTGCCATCGGTATCGGTATCGATGTAGAGGCTCCCGAAGGCAACATGATTGTTGACATAGGTGGTGGTTCTACGGAAATTGCCGTTATCTCTTTGGGAGGTATCGTAAGTAACAACTCCATCCGCATTGCCGGTGACGACTTGACTGCCGATATTCAGGAATACATGAGCCGCCAGCACAACGTGAAGGTCAGCGAGCGTATGGCTGAGCGTATTAAGATTAATGTGGGTGCTGCCTTGACGGAACTCGGTGAGGATGCTCCTGAAGACTATATCGTTCATGGTCCGAACCGCATCACGGCATTGCCCATGGAAGTGCCGGTATGCTATCAGGAAGTGGCGCATTGCTTGGAGAAGTCTATCTCTAAGATTGAGACAGCCATCTTGAGCGCATTGGAAAATACGCCTCCCGAATTGTATGCCGACATCGTTCACAACGGTATCTATCTTGCCGGTGGCGGTGCATTGCTTCGTGGACTGGATAAGCGTCTGACTGATAAAATAAACATACCGTTCCACATTGCGGAAGACCCCTTGCATGCCGTTGCCAAAGGTACGGGCGTGGCATTGAAGAACGTTGACCGCTTCTCATTCTTGATGCGGTAATGCGAAATTTATTAAACTTTCTCATTAAATATAATTACTGGTTCCTCTTTCTTCTGTTAGAGGTTGCCAGTTTTATTTTATTATTTCGCTTTAATCATTACCAGCAGAGTGTGTATTTCACCTCTGCCAATGGCGTGGCGGGGAAGGTTTATGAAATATCGGGTGGCATCACTTCCTATTTCCACTTGAAGACGGCCAACGAAGACCTGCTCGACCGCAACATGTGGCTGGAGCAGCGGCTTTCGTTTCTGGAAAATGTCTTGAAGGAGAAAGGATTGGACTCCGCCAGGTTGTACAGCATGGAACGGCTTGCTCCTACGGAGTATCAGATATTCAAGGCGAATGTCATAAAGAACAGCTTGAACAAGGCTGACAATTATATCACTTTAGACCGTGGAACAACAGAAGGTATCCGTCCTGAGATGGGAGTTGTAGATGCCAATGGCGTGGTGGGTATTGTGTATAAGACCTCTCCCCATTACTCGTTGGTCATTCCGTTGCTGAACAGCAAGTCAAGCATCAGCTGTAAGATTGTGGGCAGTGATTATTTCGGTTATTTGAAGTGGGAGGGAGGTAATTCCCGTTTTGCCTATCTGAAGGATTTGCCCCGGCATGCCGAATTCAATCTGGGAGATACAGTAGTGACCAGCGGCTATTCCACCGTGTTTCCAGAAGGTGTCATGGTGGGGACGGTGGATGACATGTCTGACTCGCACGACGGGCTTTCGTATCTGTTGAAGATAAAGCTGGCTACGGACTTTGGAAAGGTGAGCAATGTGCGCGTCATTTCCCGCAACGGGCAGGATGAACAAAAGGCATTGGAGTCGAGGGCAGACGAGAAGTGACTAAGAAATTAGGGATTAGGGGTTAAGGATTAGGGATTAATCATCTTTATATCTTATAACTTATACACTCAATAACTTGTAACTCGTAACTTATAACTCATTAGCGTTGTTAATTAATTATCTGCATAAAATAGGATGGTTCATAGGCTTGGTACTGTTGCAGGTGCTGATATTGAACAATGTGCATATTGCAGGATATGCCACTCCATTTCTGTATATCTACTTGATACTGAAGTTTGAGTCGGACACTCCCCGCAATGCGTTGATGTTGTGGGCATTCTTTTTAGGGCTGGCTGTCGACGTCTTTTCCGACACACCGGGGATGAACGCTGCCGCTACGGTGTTGCTGGCTTTCTTGCGCCCCACTTTCCTGCGGCTGTTCGTGCCTCGTGACACGCTGGATACACTGGTTCCGGCCATCCGTACAATGGGGATTCTTCCTTTCCTGAAATATCTGGTTGTGAGTGTGCTGATACATCACGGCTTGTTGCTTACCCTCGAATTCTTCTCTTTTGCCCATATTGGTACGCTGTTGTTGAGAATTGCGGCAAGTACCCTGCTTACTGTGACCTGCATTATGGCTGTTGAGGGAATAAGAAAGAAAGGATAAAGGGATTAAGGATTAGGAATTGATGAAAGACTATACACTGGAAAAGCGGAAATATGTAATTGGAGCGGCGGCTATTGTCATCGTTCTTATTTACGTGTTCCGGCTGTTCGACCTGCAAATCATGACTGATGACTACAAGAAGAACGCGGACAGTAACGCTTTTCTGAACAAGATACAATATCCATCACGGGGGGCTATCTACGACCGTAACGGTAAGTTGCTCGTGTTTAACCAGCCTGCCTATGATATTACGTTTGTGCCTCGGGAGGTGACGCAGCTGGATACACTCGACCTTTGCAGTGCCTTGAACATTACCCGTGAGCAGTTTGACAAACGGATGAAGGACGTCAAGAACCGCTGGATGAACCCCGGTTATTCCAAATACACCCATCAGGTGTTCATGACGCAGCTTTCTGCCGAAGAGTGCGGTGTGTTTCAGGAGAAGCTGTTCAAATTTCCAGGTTTCTATATTCAGCGGCGTACTATCCGCCAATATACCTATAACTCTGCCGGCCATTTGCTGGGAGACATCGGCGAAGTGTCCAAGAAAGACATTGAGAACGATGACTATTATATTCGCGGAGACTATATAGGCAAGCAAGGCATCGAGAAATCCTATGAAAAGTATCTGCGTGGAGAGAAGGGGGTGGAGATTCTGCTTCGTGACGCTCACGGGCGCATCCAGGGACACTACATGGACGGACAGTTGGACCGTTCCTCCGTACCCGGCAAGAACCTGACACTAGGCATCGACATTGACCTCCAGATGTTGGGCGAACGGCTGCTTCAACACAAAATCGGTGCCATTGTGGCCATCGAACCGGCTACGGGTGAGATTCTGTGCATGGTTTCCTCGCCTACCTTTGACCCTCATCTGATGATAGGGCGCCAGCGGGGAAAGAACCACCGCCTGCTGCAGATGGACAAGCGGAAGCCTTTGTTGAACCGTGCCATCATGGGAGCTTATCCGCCGGGCTCCACCTTCAAGACGGCGCAGGCACTGACTTTCCTTCAGGAAGAGATTATCCACGAAGATTATCCGACTTTCCCTTGTGCGCATGGTTTCAATCATAAAGGCCTTCATGTGGGATGTCACGGACATGGTTCGCCTCTGTCGCTGATTCCTGCCATCGCTACCTCTTGTAATTCCTATTTCTGTTGGGGATTGTATCGCATGTTCGGTGATAAAAAATACGGTTCGCCGCAGAATGCCATTACCGTATGGAAAGACCACATGGTATCGCAGGGCTTCGGCTATCGGCTCGGTACCGACCTCCCCGGCGAACAGCGTGGACTGATACCGAATGCAAAGTTCTACGACAAGCCCTATCGGGGTTCGTGGAACGGTCTGACGGTGATTAGTATCTCCATCGGGCAGGGAGAGATTCTCGCCACCCCGTTGCAGATAGCCAATCTGGGTGCCACCATTGCCAACCGGGGGCATTTCATTACTCCGCACATCGTGAAGGAGATAGAAGACAATGAACTGGACAGCATCTATCGCAATCCCCGTTATCCCACCATCGACCGCGAATATTATGAAATGGTGGTGAAAGGCATGCGTGCCGCTGTAGACGGAAGTACGGGTAGCGCCACTTGCCGCATGGCGGGAGCCATCCTGCCGGGTGTGGAGGTCTGCGGAAAGACGGGCACGGCACAGAACCGCGGCAAGGACCATTCTGTCTTTATGGGCTTTGCCCCGATGGACAACCCTAAGATAGCCATTGCCGTCTATGTGGAGAACGGTGGTTTCGGTGCCACGTATGGCGTACCTATCGGTGCCATGATGATGGACCAGTATCTGCATGGAAAGCTGTCGCCCGAGAATGAGATACGGGCGGAAGAATTCAGTAACCGGGTGATACTTTACGGAGATGAGGAGAGATGATGATTAGGGATTAAGGATTAGGGGTTAGGGATGAACGGTGAGTGACTTCAATAGTAAATAGTAAATCGTAAAATCGTAAATAAATTGGTGACAAGGAGAGATAGCATATGGAAATCATTGGACTGGGTGACGATTGTCGTTTACCTGCTGCTGATTGTATTCGGCTGGTTCAGTGTCTGTGGGGCGAGTTATGATTATGGTGACCGTGACTTTCTGGACTTCTCTACGCGTGCCGGCAAGCAGTTTGTCTGGATTATATGTTCCTTCGGGCTGGGGTTTGTGCTGCTGATGCTGGATGATTCCCTCTATGACATGTTCTCCTACCTTATATATATAGGGCTGATGCTGTTGCTGATTGTCACGATATTCATTGCGCCCGACACGAAAGGGTCGCGGTCGTGGCTCATTCTGGGGCCGGTCAGTTTGCAGCCGGCGGAGTTTGCCAAGTTTGCCACGGCGCTGGCGCTTGCCAAGTATATGAGCGCCTACTCGTTTACGATGAAGAATTGGAAAAGCTCCCTTATGTTGGCTTTCCTGATTCTCTTCCCCATGTTGCTGATTATCCTACAGCGGGAGACGGGTTCGGCATTGGTGTACTCTGCATTTTTCCTGATGCTTTATCGGGAGGGAATGCCGGGCGTGGTACTGTTCTCGGGTATATGTGCAGTGGCCTACTTTGTGGTGGGCATCCGTTTTGATGCGGTGATGATTGCCGATACACCGACGCCTATCGGAGAATTTGCCGTACTGCTGATGGTACTGCTCTTTGCCGGAGGTATGGTGTGGGTTTATAAAAAGCGCTGGGAACCCACACGGAATATTATCGGCAGTTCGCTGGGAGTGCTGCTCGTGGCTTATCTGATTTCGGAATACGTGGTACCCTTCAACTTGGTGTGGGTGCAGTGGGGGCTTTGTGCACTTGTTGTCGGGTATCTTGTCTTTCTTTCTTTAAGCGAGCGCCATTTATCTTATTTTCTGATTGGGCTGTTTGCTTTGGGTTCGATAGGTTTCCTCTACTCCAGCGACTACTTCTTCAATAAAGTGCTGGAGCCCCATCAACAGATACGTATCAAGGTGGTGCTCGGTATGGAAGAGGACCTTGCTGGTGCCGGCTATAACGTGAACCAGTCGAAGATAGCCATCGGCTCCGGGGGGCTGACCGGCAAAGGTTTCTTGAATGGTACGCAGACAAAGCTGAAGTATGTGCCGGAGCAAGATACGGACTTCATTTTTTGCACCGTGGGTGAGGAGGAAGGATTCGTAGGGTCTACGGCTGTACTGTTACTGTTCCTTATTCTTATTTTACGGCTGATTGTCGTGGCCGAGCGGCAGCAATCTCCCTTTGGCCGGGTGTATGGTTATTCTGTGCTTAGTATATTCTTGTTCCATCTATTCATCAATATAGGCATGGTGCTGGGGCTGACCCCCGTCATCGGTATCCCGTTGCCTTTCTTCAGTTACGGAGGTTCTTCTCTCTGGGGATTCACAATCTTGCTGTTTATCTTTCTGCGGATTGATGCGGGACGTAATCGTCGAATTTAGTTATGACCGTTTCCTTGTGGGACATACGAATGGACTTGATTATCATTACATTGCATTTACACATTGTTTACATCGTAATGTAACGGCCGTTACACCGCATTGTAACGTCCTTTACGCTGTATCGTAACGACTTTTACGCTATATTGTAACGCCCTTTACATGCTGGTGTAACGGTCGTTACATCCTGGCGTAAAAGACGTAACGCTACGAGGTAAGAGGGCAAGTTATGATACCCCGCCCGTTTCCGCTTCAAGGAGACGTGAGTGGGAGACTGAGGTGGTTGTTAGAAGAAGGTAATAAAGAACAATAGGGAGTTCCTATCTCTTCAGTTTGATGCCGATGTCATTGATTCCTTGCAGCCTTTCGTCCGGTAGCGTATAGGCCACTTTAAAGAGGTAGGTGCCGGGTTTGCCGATTCGAACGCTTCCTGCGGGAACGGCAGTCTGATAGAGACCTCCCCAGCCGTCACCTTTCCAGATTCCTTCTTTGTCCGCGAGGATTAGCTGTATGGTGTCCGTGGGTGACGGAATGGAATCTGCGGTGGTGTAGCAGATGGATAGAGGTAGATTCTGATAGGGGTAGTTGCTTCGGTTACGAACTTCCAAAGACAGTTTGTAGTAGGTCAGTGAGTCGGTGACCTTCACGTCGAAAGAGAGCGTGTCTTCGCGCAGCCAGCCTTCGGTGGGGAGGGATTGGAAGGAATGGTATACGGTCTGTTTGTCGCAAGCGCTCAGCAGGCTTGCGACAAACAGTAGTATGATACCTTTCAGGCAGAGATTCCTATTCTTGAGCCGGTTTGTCATTTTGGGCAGGTCTTTCACCTTGAGGTTTGGGCTTATTGTTACGGGGCGGACGACGGTTGTTATTGTTCCGTTGTTGACGTTCGCCTTGTTGCTGTTCACCTTGTTTGGGTGCTTGCCGGTCTTGTTTCTGTCTCGGTTGCCGGTCTTGCCTGGATTGTTCTCTCTGGTTGTTGGATTGCGGAGCACCCTGCTGCTCACCTCCTTGCGGACGACCGTTTCCACTCTTTTTCTTTCTCTTGTTACGGCTGTTGTTGCTGTTCTCGCCACCGTTGCCGTCACCGCCACTCTTGCCTTTCCGGCTGCGGTCAAAGCGGGTGAGGCTCTCTTGTTCCAGCAAGTCCACCGGCTTTTTGGGCTCGGAGCGATGGGTTTCTTCTATCAGGCTGTCGGGCTTGATGCCACGTTTGTTCAAACCGATAATCTCGAAGGCGCGTCTGCCGCTGATGGTCACCAGGTTGGCAGGGATGTTCTTGTCACTTGAGTAGGTTATCTGGTTGCTCAGAATGTCGGCTTTGAAGAAGAAGAACTCGCCGTCTTTGGTTTCCAGGGTAATCTCGCGTGAGGGCAGGCGTTTCTGTGCTTCCACGTAGCAGTCCACTTCGTAGTTGAGGCAGCACTTCAGCTTGGCGCATTGTCCGGCAAGTTTCTGCGGATTCAGTGATATGTCCTGGAAGCGTGCAGCGCTGGTAGATACCGACACGAAGGAGGTCATCCAGGTGGCGCAGCAGAGTTCGCGTCCGCAGGGACCGATGCCACCAATGCGTCCGGCTTCCTGGCGGGCGCCAATCTGTTTCATCTCGATGCGCACGCGGAAGGCGTCGGCAAGGACCTTGATGAGCTGGCGGAAGTCCACACGTTCGTCGGCTATGTAGTAGAAGATGGCCTTGTTGCCGTCTCCTTGATATTCCACGTCTCCAATCTTCATGTTGAGGTTGAGGTCCAGGGCTATCTGACGCGAGCGTATCATGGTGGAGTGTTCACGGGCTTTTGCCTCGTTGTACTTCTCCATATCCACAGGCTTCGCCTTGCGGTAGATGCGTTTGATGTCTGCCTCGGACTTGATATTGGCTTTCTTCATTTGTAGCGGCACGAGACGTCCGGTCAGGGTCACCACGCCGATGTCATGTCCGGGGGTGGCTTCTACGGCTACGATGTCGCCTTTCTCCAGAGGTATCTTGTTGCTGTTGCGGAAATATCCCTTGCGGGTATTCTTGAACTGAACCTCTACCAGCTCGCTCTCATCGGCATTGCCCGGAATGTCTGCCAGCCAGTCGTAGGTGTTCAGTTGCTTGTCCTGCCTGCCGCAACTCTTGCAGCAGAGACCTCCGCTTCCGTTATGTAGTTTAAATTCCATCATCTATTTATTTACTATTTACGATTTGATACTTTGCATTTCATTATTTTGCCACTTTTCATTGTTTCAATAAAACAATCATTTTGAGAGAGAAGTCGAAAAACACCATGCGGGCGTTTACGTTCTGCTCGATGTGGCGTTGCGCTTCACTTAGTTCGTCCATGATACCCATGACGTTCCGTTCGTTGACAAAGGGGGCGAAACGGGTGGCGAAGTTCTGTTCGGGCAGCGTCATGTAGTTCATCTCCTTGCGGTGCAGGTTGTAGATGAAGTTCTCGCGGGTCATGCGCTGGCAGTAGTCCAGGAAGTTCTTCTGCCGTTCGCGTCCCATGGCAGCAAGCTGCTCGCTCCATTGTTTCATTTCCCGTATCTTGCGCTGGTAGGAGAGTCGCATCAGGCTGACAAAGAGGTTGAAGAACAGTTCGTTCTCTTCGTTCAGATGGATGGTCTCCAATGCTTTGATGAAGTCTCCGTTTGCCAGATGGGCTATCGTCTCGCTGTCGCGGGGCTGCACTCCGTACTTCTGCTGCAGGGCTTCGGCTATGTCGGCTTCTTCAATCTTGGGAATGTTGAAGCGCTGCGTGCGGCTGAGGATGGTGGGCAGTATCATTTCCGGAGCTTCGGAGATGAGGAGGAATATCGTTTTCTCGGGTGGCTCTTCCAGCAGTTTCAGCAGCTTGTTGGCGCATACTTCATGCAGCTTTTCGGGTAGCCATACGATGGTGACTTTGTAACCTCCTTCACTGGATTTCAGACTCAGCTTGCGGGTTATCTCGTCGCTTTCCTTGGCATAGATGATGGCTTGTCCGTTTTCGGCATCCATCTCGTTCAGCCAATGGTTCAGTCCGAAGTAGGGGCTGTTCTGCAGCAGGTGCCGCCAGTTGGCGATATAGTCGTCGCAGACTTCCTTTTTCCCTTTGGCACTCTTGACGATAGGGTATACGAAGTGTACGTCCGGGTGCACCAGCTTGTTCCATTTTACGCAGGAGGGACAAGTACCGCAGGCATCGGTTTCCGTCCGGTTGGGACAGCAGATGTAGCGGGCATAGGCAAGTGCCAATGGGAGTTTTCCTACTCCGGCAGGGCCACAGAAAAGTTGTGCGTGGGGAATACGTCCTTCCTGCACTTCTTGTATCAGCCTTTGTTTGGCTACCTCTTGGCCTATTATGTCCTTGAAACTGAACACGGGTTAATTAGTTATAAGTTATTACTTGTGACACTGCCAGTTGTCAATTGTCAACTGTTGATTGTCCATTGTTTAGTAGATTTGTTTGGCTACTTCCCTGATGCTGTCTGTGGCTCCTACCGAGTAGAAGTGGAGGCTTGGGACGCCATGGGCTATCAGCTCTTTGCACTGCTGCACGCACCATTCGATACCCACTTGCTGAGCTTCCGCATCGGTGTTGCACTTCAGAACCTCTTGGGTCAGTTCCTCGGGCAAATCTACCTTGAACGTCTTGGGTATCATGCTGAGTTGTGACAACTTCTTGAAGGGCTTGATGCCCGGGATAATCGGGATGGTGACACCGGCTTGACGGGCACGTTCCACGAAGTCGAAATATTTCCGGTTGTCGTAGAAGAGCTGGGTCACGGCATACTCTGCACCCATTTCCATTTTTTTCTTCAGCCAGTAGATGTCTGTATCCATGTTGGGGGCTTCTTCATGCTTTTCCGGATAGCACGCCACACCGTATGAAAACGGGGTATTGGTAACTTTCATCTCGGAGCCGTCCACAAAAATACCTTTATTGAAGTTGTTGATTTGCTCTTGTAGTTCGACGGCGTGGTGGTAACCGTTGCCCACGGGGATAAAAGAGGATTCGTGCTTTGCCTTGTCGCCACGAAGCACCAGCAGGTCGGTGATGCCGAGGAATTGCAGGTCGAGCAGCACGTACTCCGTCTCCTCGCGGGTGAAGCCGCTGCAAAGGATGTGCGGCACCATGGTGATGTTGTACTTGTTCTGGATGGCAGCAGCTACGGCTACGGTGCCGGGGCGGCGGCGCAGGCGGTTTCGCTGGAACAATCCGTTGCCGAGGTCTTTGTACACGTACTCGCTGCGGTGCGTGGTGATGTTGATGTATTTGGGGTCGAATTCCCGTAACGTATCTATGGTTTGATACAGCTTTTCGATGCCCGTACCTTTCAGTGGTGGCAATATTTCAAAGGAAAAAGCTGTTTTTTCGTTACTGTTTATCAGGTCGATTACTCTCATTTCTCTTTCGTTATCTTTGTCCGATTGGCAAAAATCTTGCACATTGGGAACAAAAATACAAAAAAGAAATGAGAAATGCCGAAATTGCCGGCTATTCTTTTATACAGCGGATGGAAAGAGCTTTATAGTAGGGCTTACCGGTGACATGGGCAGTGCTTGATACAAACTCGTCGCTTTCGCCGAGAAAATAAATGGTGCTTTCCGAAAGGGTATGCTTTGTATGATCCCAACTCCAAAAGGCGGTCATTTTATTGGGGCTGTTGTGTCCTTTGTTGTACCACATTCCTACCGGGAAAGCATTGAACCGGGTATGGTTGTTGACGGGGGCAACTTCACCGGATACCATTGCCTGCCATTCTCCTGCTTTTAGTATGGAGGCATCGTTGCCGGTGTAGTTTTTCAGCTGTTCCCAGTCTGCATCCGATGGAATTTTCCAGCCCTCGGGAGCCAGCTCTCCTGCCAGTATGGATTCTCCATTGTAAAAATAAATGTCATATTTGTCCGGCTTGTAATATCCGGCTTTGTCTGTTCCCAAGTCACTCTGTTTTTTCAAGGGAGCTCCGTCACGGTAGGTGGTGGCATGGAGCTCTTTACCCATCCAGTATTGGGCTCCAATCTTGACAATGGGGTATTCGGTAGACACTCCTTTTCTGATGTCTCGAAGGGTGTAGCATGCCACATTCACTTTGATGGCGTTTTCCGGTTTTTCCAGAAGTAGCTTATGGTTATTGTCTATATAGAGCTTGTCTATGCCGGTATATTCCCCTTTAGTGTAGGTAAATCCATAGTCGTCTGTATTCCAGCTTATTCTTCCTCCGCAGATGGTGTCTTTACGGTCTGCAAGCTGTAGGATGACTCCATTGCTTAGGTCGGTCTTTTCATTTTCACCTATGGGATAGGCTATAACGGCTCTGGAAGTCAATGACGCTGATTTGAGATATTCCTTGCAGACTTCTGCAATGGGTATCCCTTCGTGATAAATTCTGTACACATTTGAAAGAGAAAAGGAGAGAGCGGAGATATGTATGGCAGTGTAATCTTCCATATTGTCGGTGTCGATGGGAGGGAGGCTGCTCCATTCCTTGATTTTTCCGGCAAAACTGCTCAGTACGTTGCTGTTGCTCTGCATGGCTGATATGTTAATGATACATTGCGTGCTGCTACTCATTTCCACTTCGGGTATTGCACAACTGTATATACGTCCGCTCCACTCCATAATGAAGGATTGCTTGCCATCATTTATCGTTTGGGGTATGATGATGAATTCCTTGCCGGTAAGTTTGTTGTCTTTGACGCTCCATTCGCCGGAGGCTATGATGTCTTGTGTCCCCGTAAGATTACTGAAAGTCCCGTCTTCCAGATTATAATCGGCCGAGGTCTTGAGCCCGGTTGCGATGATACGCGGATTGGCTTTCAGCAAATCATTGGCAGAGTTGCTTGCGTCGGGTGTCAGAGAGATTGCCAGTTTGGACAGCTTGTGTTGGAACTCCAGGGTTACAGATTTGGTTTTACTGGTGATTCCTTGCGCTTTAGCTACCAAGAAGTCACTTTGTGCGCGGTTTTTCTCATTACTCTGGTCTATCTGCACAGATACGGGAAGAACGGGTGTACCGGCAGCTACCCCTTCGGTTTGGTAAGGGTGGTAACTGATAAAGTCCAGTGACACATCTCCTTCCGGATAGAATACTGTCTTTTTGGGAACCAGTGTGGAGCCTTCCGTATATTCCAGGGCCAGATTGTCAATATACCGTTTTCCCTTGATGGAGCCGGAGGAAGTGGTTGCAAACAAGCCCATTCTGTCTCCTTTTTCAAAGGCGGTGCTTGTGACCTTGGTACTGGCCTTTTCCATTTTGATAGAGAACGTGATAGGTGTCGTCCCTTCCTCGATTTCCGCTTCTGATTCTTCGTCAATCCGGTTCACACAAGCTGTATTCCCTAAGGACATGCAGCAGAATAAAGAGGCAGCCAAGACTCCTCTTGCAAGAATAAGTTTCTTCATTATATTATTATTGTGGGGCAACGGTTTTTCCGCTTTCCCAATTATACTCAATGAACCTTGTCTTAAAAATATGGATTTAGCAGAGCTATAACCGGTATGGAAAAGTCTTTTACGCTTTTGGATGCTAATTATCAGTATCACGCTTGATGCCGCAGTGCTTTTTAATCTTATTTTTTAATAACTTTTAATAGGTTTCGGGTACAAATGTAATTAAACGTGTTAAATGAAGAGGGATAAATCAATAAAACTTTTATAATTTATTTATCACACTCTGATTTTTTGCCTAACTTTACACGCTAAAATCGTAGACAATAATAAGTTAAACCATAGATATAAACTCATGCCTTTAAATTTACCCGATAAACTACCCGCTATCGAGTTGCTGAAAGAGGAGAATATATTTGTCATTGACAATTCCCGGGCAACCCAGCAGGATATCCGTCCGCTGCGTATCGTGATTCTGAACTTGATGCCGCTAAAGATTACAACGGAAACGGACCTGGTGCGTCTGCTTTCCAATACTCCGCTTCAGGTGGAAATCTCGTTCATGAAGATAAAAAGCCATACTTCCAAGAACACTCCGATAGAACACATGAAAACATTTTATACGGATTTCGACAAGATGCGCGGTGAAAAGTACGATGGCATGATTATCACCGGTGCTCCGGTAGAGCAGATGGATTTTGAGGAGGTGACTTATTGGGATGAGATTACTGAAATCTTCGACTGGGCGCGTACGCATGTCACCTCTACGCTCTACATCTGCTGGGCGGCGCAGGCAGGGCTCTATCATCATTATGGAGTGCCGAAGTATGCACTGGATAAGAAGATGTTCGGTATCTTTGAACATCGTACCTTGCAACCGTTGCATCCCATTTTCCGTGGATTTGATGATATGTTCTATGTGCCGCATAGCCGCCACACGGAAGTGCGCCGGGAAGATATACAGAAGGTTCCGGAATTGACGCTGCTTTCCGAGTCGGAGGATGCTGGTGTATATATGGCGGTGGCCCGTGGAGGGCGTGAGTTCTTCGTGACCGGCCATTCGGAATACTCCCCGCTGACATTGGATACAGAGTATCGCCGTGACTTGAATAAGGGCCTGCCCATTGAGATACCCCGTAACTACTATGTGGACGATGACCCGGACAAAGGAGTGCTGGTGCGTTGGCGTGCCCATGCCAATCTGTTGTTCTCCAATTGGCTGAATTATTTTGTATATCAGGAGACGCCGTATAATATTAATGAAATAGGGTGAGTTACTCGTAACTAAACGATGATAAAGCAACGTAAAATAGAGCTGCTGGCTCCTGCCAAGAATTTGGAGTGTGGCATAGAAGCAGTGAATCATGGGGCAGATGCGGTATACATCGGTGCACCCAAGTTCGGTGCGCGTGCGGCTGCTGTCAACTCTTTGGAGGATATTGCCGCTTTGGTGGAGCATGCCCATCTGTATAATGCCCGTATCTATGTGACGGTCAATACCATTCTGAAAGAAGAAGAGCTGAAAGAGACGGAGAGGATGATTTGGGAGCTGTACCGCATCGGTGTGGATGCACTGATTGTACAGGATATGGGGATTACGCGGTTGAATTTGCCGCCCATTCCGTTGCATGGCAGTACGCAGATGGATAACCGTACGCCGGAGAAAGTACGTTTCCTTGCCGATGCCGGTTTCCGTCAGGTGGTGTTGGCACGCGAACTTTCTTTGCAGGAGATACGCGGTATCCATGAGGCGTGTCCCGACGTGCCGCTCGAAGTCTTTGTACACGGGGCTCTTTGCGTCAGTTATAGCGGGCAGTGCTATGTCAGCCAGGCTTGTTTCGGACGGAGTGCCAACCGGGGGGAATGTGCGCAATTCTGCCGTTTACCCTTCAGTCTGGTAGATGCCGATGGCAAGACCATTGTGCGTAATAAGCATCTGCTTTCTTTGAAGGACCTCAACCAAAGCGAGGTGTTGGAAGAACTGCTGGATGCCGGAGCCACTTCGCTGAAGATAGAAGGCCGCTTGAAGGATGTGACCTATGTGAAGAATGTGACGGCGGCTTACCGTAGGAAGCTCGATGCCATTTTTGCCCGTCGCAAGGAATATGCCCGTGCTTCTTCGGGCACCTGCCGTTTCGATTTCCAGCCACAGTTGGACAAGAGCTTCAGCCGTGGTTTCACGCATTACTTCCTACAAGGCAGGGGAGGGGAAATCACTTCATTCGATACGCCCAAATCTTTAGGAGAGGAGATGGGCACTTTGAAGGAACAGCGCGGTGGATATATTACGGTGGCAGGCGTGAAGCCTTTCCACAACGGAGACGGCGTCTGTTTTTTGGACGAGCAAGGACGTTTGCAGGGTTTCCGTATCAACCGGGTGGACGGTAACAAACTCTATCCGGCAGGGGAAGTGCCTCGCATCAAACCTCGTACACGGCTTTATCGCAATTTCGACCAGGAGTTTGAACGTATCCTTACCCGTAAATCCTCCGAACGCAAAATCGGTGTTTGTTGGGAGTTGGCAGATACTTCTTTCGGTTTCAGCCTGACGGCTGCGGACGAAGATGATAACCGCGTGACACTCTCTTTCCCTTATCCGAAAGAACCGGCACGCACGCCACAGGCGGATAATCTGCGCAGCCAACTGGCTAAGTTGGGGAATACCCCTTTCGAGGTAGCCGGGCATTTATCAGAAGAGGCGTCGGGTATCAGGCTCAATCTCTCTGAAAACTGGTTTCTTCCTGCTTCCGTGGTGGCAGACTGGCGTCGGCAGGTGATAGATAGGCTGATTGTGGCTCGGCGTGTTACTTATCGTCGTGAGTTGGCTGTCTGGAAACCGACAAGCCATGCTTTCCCTGCTACTTCACTGACCTATCTGGGCAATGTGATGAACAGTGCTGCCCGGAGTTTTTACCGTGAGCATGGACTTTCGTCTATAGCACCTGCCTACGAGGCACAAGCGGTTCCGGATGCTGTACTCATGTTCTGCAAACATTGCCTGCGTTTCAGTATGGGATGGTGTCCCACCTATCAGAAAGGACATTCTCCTTATAGGGAACCTTATTATTTGGTTGGGACGGACGGCAAGCGTTTCCGCTTGTCTTTTGATTGCAAGAATTGCCAGATGAAAGTCATTGCTCATGAAGAGCCGCTTTAATGAAGGACGAAGAATGAGGAATTACTAATAAAGACTTGAAAATGAGGAGTGAGGAACGGGCACATAATGAAAGGCTGGCAAATGACCGGTACCGGGAAGCGGGCAGGGACAAACATCCTTTGCGTTCACTGCGTTCCCTCCTATTCTGCATTCTTTATTTTTCATGCTTCATTGCTTTAGTTTCCTGCCATTATTCCCGTCCTAATCTTGAAGATGAACATCTGTCTAAGGAGACGCGTGATTCGCTGGCCTATCTTTTTGAGCGGCATTATACTTGGAATACCAATCTGGAAGTGCTGGCAGATTCTGTGAATTTGGCTTGTCTGCCCGTGAAGGACTGCTATAATATGCTTTATCGGGGAGACCGCGTGGTGGTTGCCGAGTTCGCCATCCATCCTGCCGACAGTGTGGATAGTGTATGGGTGAAGCTTGCCCATTCGCAGGAAGTGCAGGGTTGGTTGCGGGAGTCCGAAATGATGCATGCCTTTGTTCCTACAGACAGCATTTCGCAGGCCATCTACTTGTTCAGTGATACCCATGCCTCTTATTTTATCATTATTTTTGCCTTGTTTGTGGCAGTCTGGCTGTTCCGGGCTTTTCGGCGCAAGCAGTTGAGGATGGTGTACTTTAATGATATAGACAGTCTCTATCCGTTGTTGCTATGTCTGCTGATGGCGTTCTGTGCCACTATTTACGAATCTATACAAGTGTTTGCGCCGGAGACGTGGCAACACTTCTATTTTAATCCTACCTTGTCGCCGTTCAAGGTACCGCTTGTGCTTTCTGCTTTTCTGATGGGTATCTGGCTGTTTATAGTGGTGTTGCTGGCGGTACTCGACGATTTGTTTCGCCAGTTAAGTCCGGCGGCGGCCGTATTCTATCTGTTGGGGCTGGCCTCCTGCTGCATCTTCTGTTATTTTTTCTTTATCCTGACTACATCTATCTACGTCGGATACTTGTTTTTGACCGCTTTTGTATGGGTATTCCTCAAAAGGCTTCGCATTTCGCTGCTGGCTTCACGCTATCGTTGCGGCAGATGCGGGCAGAAACTGAGGGAGAAGGGAGTCTGCCCACATTGCGGAGCTATCAATGAATAAAAAAGCTTTGTAACTTTTCCATATTCAGTAGGAAAATGTAACTTTGTAGTTGAACTTTTAAAAGGAGGAATTGATTATGAGTAGTTTGGAGTTGGAAGCCGGAAAATTGGAGTTGATTCGTGAGATAGTCAATATCAATAGCAGTACTGCATTGGAGAGCCTCAGAAAATATATGAAGGAGGTTTTGAATAAGAATAGTCATTCCATTCCGACAGCGGCAGATAGCAAATTGCTGACTAAGCGTATGCTTGCAAAGTATGCCGGTAGTTGGAAGGACAATCGTGATTCTGATGAAATCAATGATGATATATATGCATCACGCCTTTCTCGAAAAGAAGAAAACTTTAGCCCCTTTGACGAATGAAACGATATTTGCTTGATCTAATATTTGTGTTCACTTCATGCGTCAGAAATTTGGAGTAGACGAACATATTGAAAAGGTGGGCTGGGAACATTGTTGCATTTCGGAGGTTACGGTAGCAGAGTTGTTGTTCGGTGCAGAGCGAAGTAATAATGTGGAGAGAAACTTGCAGCTTGTTACTGATTTCTGCCAAGATATCAAGGTAATACCTTTGTCCTCGGCTTTATGTTGTTATGCCTGGAGTAAGGCTGCCTTATATAGTCAAGGAACTCCCATTGAGGATTTGGACTTATTTATAGGATGTACAGCGGTGGCTAACCAAATGATAATGGTTACTGAAAACAAGAAACATCTGGAAAGAATACCTAATATTGAAATTGAAAACTGGGTACATAGAGGATAACTTCTCCTCTGTCAGATAGAAACATAGAAACGGTCGTTCGGGTATGCAATGTGTAAGTACCCGAACGACCGTTTCTATTTTCCTTTACTTTCGGAGGGACAAAGCTCTCCAATCAGAACCTGCACCTCAACTCTATTCCCGCCTGCACAGGCCGTCCTTTCTGCATAAATCCGTTCCCCATACTCTCAAAATAGAACGAAGCATACTCTTTGTCCAGTGCATTGCGCACCCAGAAATCAATCTGTCCATGTCCTTTCTGGAAGCTGATACGTCCGTTCAGCGTGCCGTAGAAGGCTTGGCTCACGGTATTCTTCTCGGTCCAGTAGATGCGCCCGGCACCGGTGTAGTTAGCGTTCAGCTGGATGCGGTCCAGCCAGTGTCCCGGACGGATGCGGAAGATGTACTGACCGCCCACGTTCATGGTATGCTTGGGAACAAAGGGTACGTGCTTGCCGTTGTAGCTGATTTCCTGAAGCTCCCCATTCACTTTCTCGTTGGTGATGTAATCCTTAAAGGTGGCATAGGTATAACCATAACTTGCATTCAGCGTGAAGTCCGTAGCAACGGCAGCCGTCAAGGCAACCTCTGCCCCCTGGCTGCGGCTTTTGCCGGCATTTGCCGTTTCGCGTCCCAGTCCGCTTGGGGCGAAGCGTGAAATCTGCTGGTCGCGGGTTTCCAGCCAGAAGATGGCGGCGTCGGCATGCAGACGTCCGTCCAGCAGATTCAAGTGTGTTCCTATTTCGTAGTTCCAGGTCTGTTCGGGCTTGTAGACGGTGGCGGATTTTGCATCCGGATTCTCTCCCGCATCGGGGAAGTATTTGCCCACCAGCTCTTTGTAGGCATCCGGCACGTTGGGCATAATCGCCTCTTTGCTTTGCCGCATCATGTCATTCTTCAAACTGGATTGCAGCAGGTCGGAGAACATCTGCACGTTGTAGCCTCCCGAACGGTAACCTTTGCTGACCGTTGCATACACATTTCCTCTGTTTCGCGCAAAGTCATACTGCAAAGCAAACTTGGGCAACAGCTGAAGATAATCCTTATCAATGTTTCCTTGGTAGCGCGACTCTACGGTCAGCGCCGTCTCCGGCATCATCTCTATTTCGCGGATGACGACGTCGCCCCGCTTCATTTCTCCCTTGATGCCCACCTTGTAGTCCAGGCTGGTGCCGGAGTTGTAATCCATCTTCATACGCTCATAATCCAGGCGTAACCCGGCAGTGAACGACACTCCTTTCAGCCCGAATAAATCTCTGAAGGTGGATTGATGAAAGAGTGCCCCATTCAGCAGCGGAGTGTCGAAACTGCCCCCGATGGGCATGGTCCGGCTGCTGATGCCCAGTGAGGGCAGGATATTCATGCTCATGGACGGTCCCATCTCTACTTGTATTTGCGATGGGATGACACTGCCCAACATCTGGTTCAGCATCCCCATTCCGGCTTCCCTGAAAGTGACGGGAGCTTCCGTATTCAGCCATTGGTAGAAGCCGAAGGCGCCGGTGGTCCATTGCCAGCGGCTGCCGCTTTTACTCTTCAAGATGATTTCCTCGCTCAGTGCGTGGGAGCGTTGTTTCTGTTGCAGGGTATAGATGTCGTTGGCGGTGAAGTCTTGGTCTATGTCCATGCAGTCCTTTAGAAACTGGTAGCCGGTGACCATGCTCAACGTGAAGTGCTGTGTCTGGTATTCCAGGTTCAGACCCGTGTTCAGCAGGTTGCGGTAGTAGTTGCTGCGGGCGTTATTGGAGATTTTTCCGATGTAGGGCTTCAGCGGCTCGCTCTGTGCTTCGGGGGCCAGGCTGCCTTGGTAGAAATACGGGTAGCCACCCTGGTCGCTGTATTCGTAGTTGATGTTTAGGTCCACCTTCCAGTTGTCCGAGGGGAGGTAGATGGCGCGGATGCGTCCGCCTGCCGATTGCCCCTTGTCCGCTTTCTCGTCCCTCACCGTGTTGCGGAAGAATCCTCCTTGATAATCGTAAAAACCTCCGGTGGAAAAGGCGAACCGTTCCGAAAGGCGGTGATAGTGGGTCAGCGAGGTATTATAGGCATTGTACGTACCTGCCCCCATGCGGAAGTCCGTCCCCTGGTAGGAGAAGGGCGATTTGGTGTGCACCTTAATCAATCCGCCCATGGCATTGCGCCCGTAGAGCGTGCCCTGCGGACCGCGTAGCACGTCGATGCACTCTACGTCGGCATAGCTGAAGTCGAAGGCTGACTTGTCTATATAAGGTATATTGTCTACATAAAGTCCTACGGAGGGAGTGTTGATGCGCGAGCCGATGCCGCGGATATAGACTGCCGAAGTCAGTCGCGAGCCGTAGTCGGGGATAAACATATTGGGCACTACGGATGTCAGATTCTTGATGGAGTTCACCTGTGCGTTCTGCATGTCCTGCTGCGAAAGCAGGGTGACGGCGGCGGGCTGCTCGCGCAGTTTCCGGTTTTCTTTGGGGGCGGCAATGACGGTTATTTCCTCTACATCCACCACTTTCAAGGTGTCTGCCTCTTCGGCAAGTACGTTGCCGGTTGCCAGGAGGCAGAAGATACCGGTCAAAATTCTATATCTATTCATAAACTGGTTTTTTAGCGCCTGCAAAGTAAAGGGATTCTTGCGGAAGGGACAATCCTCATTTATTAGGATTTCGTTCCTGGAGTGCTAATCTTAAATCGTTCCATCATGCGGAAAATATCGTTCCTCCGTGGGGTAAAAATCGTTCCACCATGGTGGAACGATTTTTACCCCACGGAGGAACGATTAGATGTTAGCACATTAGCACACTAATTGGGGCGAAGTTTTTCTGAAAAGACTTCGCTTCTGATGTATCCGGTTGTAGGATTATATTCTGTCCGCTTCCACATATCCGTGCATCACGGCATAGATAGTCAGCCCGGACACGGACTTGATACCCAGCTTCTCGGTGATATTCTTGCGGTGTGAGATGACGGTGGTCAGGCTGATGTTCAGTTTGTCGGCAATCTCCTTGTTGATGAGACCTTTGGTAATCAGCACCAGCACTTCTATTTCGCGGGCGGAAAGGTCGTGCCCGGCGGCTGTATTTATTGCCATATCCGAGTGTCTGGCGGGTGCCGGCTTTCCGTGGTTTTGTCTGTATTGGTTTCCGTATTGGCGCAGCTGCAGAATGTTTTTTGCCAGATTTTGTTCGTCCTGATAGATGTTTAGCGTCGGCATGCCCGACAGTTGGGGGACGGTTTCACCATTGACCAGCACAATGGTTTTGGGCTTGCGCTCCAGAAAGAAAGCGGTATGCTCGAAGTAAATCTGTGAAGAGATGAAATAATGTACATACATGTCAGGCGTATCATCCATCAGTTCGCCAAAGGAACGGAAAGAGCGGATGATGGCTGTCGGGATGATTTCCTCCAGCAAGTTCTGCAGTCCCAGACAGGAGAGGGTGTTGGAGTCGACGATTGCTATTTCAGGAGTCATTCTCGTTTTTTTGTTTCTGCAAAAATACGGATTATTTTTTAGGGTTTGTCTGTGCGGGGCTGCAAAATGAAAAATTCTCCTATGCAGAACTATTCTCCCTCTCCTTTTGGGGAGCGGGGAGTGTCTCCTTTCGCATATTGGCTGGGGCTGACATTGAAATATTTCTTAAAGACTTCCCGGAAGTATTTCCCATCGCAGAAACCGGTTCTTTCTGCTACTTCAGTCACGGAATATTTCCCTTCTTTCAATAGCTCGGTAGCATGTTTCAAACGGATATTCCGTACGAAATCTGCCGGTGCCTGGCCGGTCAGCGCTTTCAGTTTACTGTAGAAACTGGTACGGCTCATATTCAGGAGCGAGCACAATACGTCCACTGTGAAATCGGGATTATCCATGTTCTCCTCGATATGTCTCTTTACATTCGACATGAATTTCCAGTCGAGACTGTTGGAGCAAGTGGTAGTTGTGGAGGGCTCTTCTTCTGTATTGATTTCCAAATTCGCATATCTCTTGCGCAGCAATGCGCGGTTGGCAAGCAGATTGGCAATGCTGGCTTTCAGTATGTTTATGCTGAAAGGTTTTACAATATATTCGTCCGCATCGATATGGAGTCCTTCGAGAATGTTCTTTTCATCTCCCAGTGCCGTCAGCAGTACTACCGGGATGTGGGATGTTTCAATATCGTTCTTGATGGCGATGCATAATTCGTCGCCTCGCATTTCCGGCATCATGATGTCGGAAAGAATCAGTCCCGGCCAGAATTGTTTTACAATGGTCAGCGCTTCCTTGCCGTTGTTGCATACTTGTACATTGTAAATCGGAGAGAACGACTGGAAGAGATAGTTGCGCAGCTCGTCATTGTCTTCTACAATCAAGATGCGATGCAGTTTGTCATTGTCTTCAGTCCGGAGTTCTCCGGCAAGTTTCAAAGGAACGGTGGGGACATCCGGTTCATAGAAGGTCTTCTTATCCTTAACGGACAGAGTGAAGTTCTTGAACTGTTCTTTCTCTTTGGGAAGGATGATTCTGACAGTACTGCCTTGGCATTCGGTGCTCTCAATGTATATTTTTCCATTGTGCAGGCTTACCAGCTTCCGCACCAGCATCAGACCGATACCGCTTCCCGTTATTTTGGAGTTGATGGCATTTGTTCCACGGAAGTGCATCTTGAACAGTTTTCTTTGTTCTTTGGCGGGAATTCCTATTCCATTATCTTTGACTTCTAGTCTCCAGGAGCTTTTCATGTCATAAACAGAAATGAGTATATCGCCATTTTGGGGAGTATACTTCAGAGCATTGGATATGACATTTTCCAGGATAGAGTCCATCTTCTCTTTGTCGAACCATACATTCATGTAGCTGAAATTGCTTTCGTATCTGAAAGTGATATGTTTTATGGTGGCATAGGTCTGGAAATTGTTGTATATCTCCTTGATGTAAGTATTCAATTCATATTCTGCTATGTACAGATGAGGGGAATATACTTCTGCCCGTTCAAAGTTTATCAGATTGGTAGTCATGCGCAGGAGGGAGTTGACATTTCTCAGTGCCATGTGCATATTGTTGGTCTCGGCTTCGTTCAGTGTCTTGTTTTCAAGCATTTCTTCCAGAGGTGCCTTTATCAGTGTCAATGGCGTGCGGATATCATGCGCGGTATTGACAAAGAAACGGGTTTTCTCATCGGATATCTTTTTCTGTTTTCTCAGTGCCATGACACGGAAACCGACAACGGACATCAGTACTGTCAGCAGGACATAGCAGGCTATGGCCCAAAAACTGAACCAGACGGGGCGCGCAATGCTGATGTCGATGCTTCGCTCTTCAAAATAAAGATAAGGCTCTTCCTTGGATACCGCCCGTATGTAAAGTTTGTAATCGCCCGAGGCAAGGTTGGTGAAGCGGAGATGCCCTTCTTCACCCAGGCGGTTCCAGTCATCGTAAAAGCCTTCCAGCTTCCAGTAGAAAGTGACATTGTCCGGCGCGTCATAATTGATGGATGAAATACTGAGGGAAAAAGTGTTCTGGTTATATTTCAGCTTTAACCGGTCTGTCTGGTTGATGTTTTCCTTCAAGGGGGAATTCGGACTGCCGGGAAAGACTGTCTGATAGAGTATCTGAAAATCGCTGAGTATCATAGGAGAGTAGATGTACTTGGGCAAACGGGTTCCTTCGGGAAACTCGATGGCTCCGTCTGTGCTGCCAAAGACAAAACCCTTGTTCTTGCGTAGCGTTCCGGAAGAGGCACTGAAGCAGGAGGACATCAGCCCTTGCTCTTTAGTCCAGTTGTGGAATGTCTTCTCCGTAGGGTGGAAACAGCTGATTCCGTTTTCGGTACTCATCAGGATATGCCCGTCCGACTCGGGGAGTATGGTGTAGATGTTGTTTGAAATCAAGGCACAATTGTCCTTGTGATAATGCTTGAACGTACTGTCCTTTGCGTTGTAGACAACCACTCCGGAGCCGTTTGTTCCTATATATAGAGAGAGGTCTTCCGCTTGGTAAAGTGTGTTGATGTAGGTCGTCTCTTCCTGCAAGGCGACATATTGGAATCTACCCGACTCTTTGTCCAGCAGATACAGTCCGGCACTTGTCCCAATCCACATGTGTCCGTCATCCTTTTCTGTAATGGCGGTGACGGAATTTATTCCGGGATACAGACGGACGGAATTCAGGGACAAATCGAAGCACTTCAGATTATAGAACCCTCCGGACCAGATATATCCTTTGGAGTCTTTTACGATGTCGCGGATATACTTGTCAGGACGAATGTTGTCCGGATTGAGCAGGTAAGGGGAGAAATATTCTACCGAGAGTGTCCTTTTATTTATTTTGTATACTCCCGAAGTATATCCTCCTGCCCAAATAATGCCGGGTGATACCTCGCATAGCGTAATGAAGATGTGATTCTTGTTTTTCAGTTGATGGTCGAAGGAGCTCAGGAATGAATGCCACTGCCCGGTTTTCGATTGATAAAGGCTGATTCCGTTACTTGTTCCGAACCATAGGTCTCCGTCACTGTCTTCAATGACAGAGTGTACCTGGTCGTTGACCAGCGATTGTCTGTTTCCGATAGAATGCTTTATCCAGTTGTAGCTTTTGTACCGGTTGTCTATAATGGTAATTCCTTCCGGGTAGTTGGCTATCCATATCCGCTTTTCTTCATCAATATAAATGTCATTGATGTTATTGCTGTTCATCTCATTGTGGCTTTTGTAGCTGGAGACGATGTACGGTTCCGAGATACACGAGTTCATGTTGATTTTGTGTATACCCATACCTTCTGTCGCTATCAATAGCTCTGTCTGGTTCAGAGGCTTGATTCGGGCAATGTTTACATCGCTCAAATCCGTATTGGAGTGTATAATCCGTTGTTGCCGTATGTCGTAGGCAAAGACTCCTTTTTCAAAAGTACCGATGAAAAGTCTTTGTGATTCTTGGTGGAAATAGAGTGAACTGATTTGGGCCTGGATTTTGTCAAGAGGTTCAAGAGGGACAATCTGCAATGTCTCATTTTCGAGTTTGACATATCGCAATCCCTTGTCGGTACCCATGAAGAAGTGGTTATTGTCCACTTGTTCGATACTTGTAATGCTGCTTTTCAGTTCATTGGACATTTGATGGACCTCTCCGGTTTGTGTGTCGTAGAGAGCGATGCTGTATCTGCTGCAGAGCCAAATCCTGTGATTGCAGTCCATATAGCCGTAGCTGATATTGACCGGTGTCTTGGGCAGTTTATATACTCTGTTGAACACATCGTGTTCTTGGTTGTATTGAAAAATGCGACCGGCTTTACCTATGACCCATAATTTCCCTTTCTCTTCAAAATATAGCCAACCGAGATGGATGGGGAAACTTGACTCTTTGTTTTCTTCTATTAATTTATAATGCTTGATGTCTTTTCCATTGTACCGGTCTATGCCTTCGTTGGTGAGGAACCACATGTAACCTACCGAATCCTTTTGAATGTCGAAGATTCTGCGGTTGCTCAATCCGTTTTCCACCCCTATGTATTTATATGTTTGCGCCGTAGCTATGAGAGGCAAAAGGAATAGAAAGCATACAATGTTTATGATGAACCTCATAATAAATACAATATAACAATATATATGTGATAATAGTTTACAAATTAAACGAGAAAAAGTGAAAAATCAAAATTTGGATGTAAATATTATAGCTTAATCAAAGAATGCCTTTGCCGCTTCCGCACATCGTTCGCCGTCAATTCCGGCAGAAACAATGCCTCCGGCATATCCGGCGCCTTCTCCGCAAGGGAACAATCCTTTTACGCGTACATGTTGCAGTGTCTCCTTGTCTCTTGTTATGCGTACCGGCGCCGAAGTACGGGTTTCCACTCCAATCATTGTCGCCTCGTTCGTCAAGAAACCACGGCTGTATTTCCCGAATAGCTGGAAACCTTTGCTCAGGCGTTCTGCAATGAAAGAAGGCATCCAGAAGTGGAGAGGTGAGGAAACCAGTCCCGGTGCATACGAAGTTTCCGGCAGGTCGTAACTCAGTTTTTTCTTAGTGAAGTCTGCCATTCTCTGTGCCGGTGCTGTCTGCTTCATATTGCCTTGTTGCCAGCAGAGGCGCTCCAGATACTCTTGAAAATACATCATGCTTAATTGGGAGTTGACGGTTGGCAATTGACAATTAGTCGTGCTGTCGTGCTGCATAGAAATTGTAAATTGTAGATTGTCAATAGTAAATTGCTCTATGTCTTCCGGGCGTAGCTCTACCACCATTCCCGAATTGCTCCAACGGGAACCGCGGTTGCTGGGACTCATCCCGTTGACTACAATCTGCTCGGGACCGCTGGCGGCGGGCACAACGAAGCCGCCGGGACACATGCAAAAGCTATATACTCCTCGTCCGTCCACTTGGTTTACAAAACTATATTCGGCGGCAGGCAGATATTTTCCCCGTCCGTTCCGGTTGTGATATTGTATTTGGTCTATCAAGGTGGCAGGGTGTTCTAGTCGTACGCCTACGGCAATGCCTTTAGCTTCAATCTCTACATTGTTGGCGGCAAGCCAGCGGTATACGTCCCGGGCAGAGTGACCGGTGGCAAGTATCACCGGGCCAAGGAAAGTCTTGCCGGTATTTGTTTCAATGCCTTTGACTTCATCCTTCTCTATGAGTAGGGCGTCCATGCGTGTTTCGAAGTGGACTTCGCCACCACACTGGATGATAGTGTTCCGCATGTTTTCGATGACACGCGGCAGTTTGTCTGTACCTATGTGCGGATGTGCATCTACCAGAATGGAAGTGGAGGCTCCATGTTGGCAGAAGACGTTCAGAATCTTGTCTACATTGCCACGCTTCTTACTGCGTGTGTACAGCTTGCCATCCGAGTAAGCTCCGGCACCTCCCTCTCCGAAGCTGTAATTGGACTCCGGGTTGACGAGTTGCTGGCGGCTGATTTGCGCCAAGTCTTTCTTGCGTTCCCGTACGTCCTTTCCACGCTCCACAATGACGGGGCGCAGACCGAGCTCTATCAGTCGCAGGGCGGCGAAGAGTCCTCCGGGACCGGCGCCTACCACTACTACTTGGGGCTTTCCTTCTACATTATTATATAAGGTATGTTGATATTCGTCCTCTTTCGGCATTTCGTTCAGATATGCCCGTACGTTGAGGTTGATATAGATTGTCCGTTGGCGGGCATCGATACTGCGCTTCAAGATGCGCGTTGCTGTTATCTCCCGTGTATTCAGTCCTTTCTCATGTACTAAGTACTCTTTCAGGCGTTGCTCGTTTGCCGCTACTTCGGGCAATACGCGCAGTTGGTATTCTTGTATCATAATGATTATCCGAATAGGGCACGGAATGCTTCTTCCACCTTCCGTACCGGTATCAATTCCATTTTAATCTTCTTCGTGTTCAGTCCTTGCATATTATACTTGGGAAGTATGAATCGCTTGAATCCAAGTTTCTCTGCTTCTCCGATGCGCTGCTCTATGCGGTTCACTGGACGGATTTCACCTGACAGACCTATTTCTCCCGCCATGCACACCTCCGGCTCTATGGCCGTGTCCATGTTGCTGGAGAGGATAGAGCTGATGACGGCAAGGTCTATTGCCGGGTCGTTCACTTTCAATCCGCCGGCAATATTGAGAAATACATCTTTCTGTGCCAGTTTGAAGCCTACACGTTTTTCCAATACGGCCAGCAGCATATTCATGCGGCGGATGTCGAACCCTGTGGCAGAGCGTTGTGGGTTACCATATACGGCACTGCTGACCAATGCCTGCGTCTCGATGAGGAACGGTCTGATGCCTTCTATCGCGGAGGCGATGGCTATGCCGCTCATACCTTCATGGTCTTGGCTCAGCAGCAGTTCGGATGGGTTGCTCACCTGCCGTAATCCATCTTGCCGCATTTCGTAAATACCCAGTTCGGCAGTGCTTCCGAAGCGGTTCTTGATGCTGCGCAGGATGCGGTACATGTAGTGCTGGTCGCCCTCGAACTGGAGTACGGTATCCACGATATGTTCCAGTACCTTGGGGCCGGCTATGCTTCCTTCCTTATTGATATGCCCGATAAGGATGACCGCCGTATGCGTTTCCTTGGCAAAACGCAGGATGGAGGCGGAGCATTCCCGTACCTGGGCGATGCTTCCCGGCGACGATTCAAGGGTTTCAGTAGAAATCGTCTGTATGGAGTCGATGATGACGATGTCCGGGCGGATGTTCTTGATATGGACGTAAATCTGTTCCAGGGAAGTTTCGCACACGATGAGGCAATCACTGGAAGCACTTGTCAAACGGTCGGCACGCAGTTTCAACTGACGGGTACTTTCTTCGCCGGAGACGTAGAGGATACGTTTCTCCGGTATACGGAGTACGGTTTGTAGCACCAGGGTGGATTTCCCGATGCCCGGTTCGCCGCCAATCAAAACAAGAGATCCTTGTACAAGACCACCACCTAGTACCCGGTTCAGTTCGGCATCATGGAGGTCGATGCGCGGTTCGTCATCGGCTACAATTTCATGGAGGGTTATGGGTTTGGCTTTGGCGGTCTCTATGCCCGATACGGGACGCTTGTTCACCACTTCTTTCCGTACCACCTCTTCCACATACGTGTTCCACATTCCGCACGACGGACACTTGCCTACCCATTTGGGAGAGTCTTGTCCGCAGTTGCTGCATACATAAACCGTCTTCTCTTTAGCCATAGTTGTGCATTCTCTTCTAAAATGATTGCCCAAAGGTACAATTTTTCGATGCAGGGCTTGCAGACTCCCATAGAGTTTTTTTATTTTTGTGAGTAGAAAACAATAACATGTTATAAAAGCCATGATAGAAGATATTCTTGCATACAACAAGCGTTTTGTAGCCGAGAAGGGGTATGAGAAATACATCACGAATAAATACCCGGATAAGAAGATTGCCATCCTCTCTTGTATGGATACCCGTTTGACCGCTTTACTGCCGGCAGCCTTGGGCATCAAGAACGGCGATGTGAAGATGATAAAGAATGCGGGTGGAATCATTTCACATCCGTTCGGTAGTGTCATTCGTAGCCTGATGGTGGCCATTTACGAGTTGGGCGTGACGGAAGTGATGGTTATTGCCCACTCCGATTGCGGTGCGTGCCACATGAGCAGCGCCCAGATGATAGAGCATATGAAGGCCCGGGGCATCAAGCAGGAGACGATTGATATGATTCGTTTCTGCGGAGTGGATTTCGAGTCTTGGCTGTATGGATTCGAAGATACGGAGAAATCGGTAAAAGGTACGGTGGAAGCTATTATCAATCATCCGCTGATACCGAATGATATCAATGTCAGCGGTTTCATAATAGATTCTGTGACGGGAGAATTGACCCCGGTGCAGTGATAGTTGTGCTTCACACGGTAATTTCCCCTGCCAGCGGTCGTCCCATCAGTTCGCGTATTTCGGCAGGTGGATAATCGTGCCCCAGAAGGAACATCAGCTTGGTTACGGCAGATTCCGTTGTGCTGTCATATCCGCAGACAACTCCTGCCTGCATCAGTTGGTAACCGGTTTCATAGCGCTCCATTTCAACAGTGCCGGCACTGCATTGGGTGACGTTGACAATGATGATGCCTTGTTCGCAGGCATCATGCAGGCGGCGTAGAAACCATTCCTTTCGGGGAGCGTTGCCGGAACCGTAGGTTTCGAGGACTACGGCCTTCAGTCCTTTAGTGGCAAGTATGGCTGCCACGACATTTTCCTGAATACCTGGAAAAAGCTTCAGTATGGCGATGTTGGTATCAAGCAGATAATGAGGCTCCAGTTCGTGGGGAGTGCCGTGCGTATGAATTTGCACATTATTATATTTAATATGTATACCGGCGGAAGCGAGTACCGGATAATTGAAGGAACGGAAAGCATTGAAGTTCTCCGCGTTCATTTTGGTGGTACGGTTGCCGCGCATCAGGTGGTTTTCGAAGAAGATGCAGACTTCGGGTACGATGGGCTGTCCGTTGGAGTGGCGGTCGGTGGCTATTTCGATGCTGGTCAGCAGGTTTTCCTTGCCGTCTGTGCGGAGCACGCCAATGGGCAGTTGCGAGCCGGTTAGGATGACGGGCTTGTTCAGCCCTTCAAGCATGAAGCTGAGTGCAGAAGCTGTGTAGGCCATGGTGTCTGTGCCATGCAGGATGACGAAGCCTGTATATTGGTTGTAGTTGTTGCTGATGATGCGTACCAGTTTGCGCCAGGCATCGGGGTCCATGTCCGAGGAATCCATGGGCGGGTCGAATTGATAAGTGTCGATACGGAACGCAAATCTCTGAAGTTCGGGAACATGTTTCTGCAACTGCTCGAAGTTGAAGCTTTCCAGGGCGCCGGTTTCTGCATTCTCTATCATTCCGATAGTTCCACCGGTGTATATTAGCAAAACGGAAGTGTTTTCTGGGTTCATGCGCACTTTTCTTTCATGTTTTCCATGCAAATATAATGATATATATTGAGAATGATAGCAAAATGTTAGAAAAGAATAAACGGATATACAGAAAAAAGGTATGGAAAGTGTGAAAGTGTAAGCCGTAAGTTGTGCATATTTCTTGCCTTTTTAGAGGCTTTCTGTATTTTTATCGCAAAAAAGTCGCAAAAAGTGATAGATTGAATGTTTTTATTGTTACTTTTGCAACACTTATCATAAATGATAGAAACAAGAGACTATGAACAAGTACTATCAACATACAGTCACATCCATGTGGACCATGACCCTTAGGGGTTAGGGATAGTATTTTGTGTTTCTATGTGTTACACCATTTTCAAGCAGTTTTTCCATTTAATTAAAGTCAATGCAAGCCGTAGCAGCTTGTTTCCGACACATTGTATCAACCATCTCAACAATATAAAGAGAAATGAAAGTAATGAAATTCGGCGGAACGTCCGTAGGTTCCGTGAACAGTATTTTGAGCGTCAAGAGAATTGTAGAAGCAGTCGATGAACCGGTTATCGTGGTGGTGTCCGCATTGGGCGGCATCACGGACAAGTTGATAAACACCTCTAGAATGGCGGCAGCCGGTGATGCTTCTTACGAGAATGAGTTCCGGGAGATTGTCTATCGTCATGTGGAAATGATTAAGGAAGTGATTCCGGCAGGCGAGGCGCAGGTTGCCTTGCAACGCCAGATTGGTGAGCTGCTCAACGAGCTGAAGGACATCTTTCAGGGCATTTATCTGATAAAGGACCTTTCGCAGAAGACGTCCGATACGATTGTGAGCTATGGCGAACGTCTTTCATCTATCATCGTTGCCCAGTTGACGGGAGCGGAGTGGTTTGACTCACGCAAGTTTATCAAGACGGAAAAGAAGCATTCCAAGCATGTGCTGGATACGGAGCTGACAAATTCGTTGGTGCGCGAGACATTCAGTAGCCTGCCCAAACGCGTATTGGTTCCGGGTTTTATCTCCACAGACAAAATGACGGGAGAGGTAACGAACCTGGGTAGAGGTGGCTCTGACTATACGGCGGCAATCATTGCTGCTGCACTGGATGCCGACAGTCTGGAAATCTGGACGGATGTAGACGGATTCATGACAGCTGACCCGCGTGTGATTTCCAGGGCATACACTATCAATGAATTGAGCTATGTGGAAGCTACGGAGCTTTGTAACTTCGGTGCGAAAGTGGTCTATCCGCCTACAATCTATCCGGTTTGCCACAAGAATATCCCCATTCTGGTGAAGAATACCTTCAATCCGGAGGGTGTGGGAACTGTCATCAAGCGAGAGGTTTCCGACCCGCAAAGCAAGGCCATCAAGGGTATTTCATCCATCAATGATACGAGCCTAATTACAGTGCAAGGCCTTGGTATGGTAGGTGTCATCGGTGTGAACTACCGTATCTTCAAGGCGCTGGCAAAGAATGGCATCAGTGTGTTCCTTGTGTCCCAGGCTTCTTCGGAGAATTCAACGTCTATCGGTGTGCGCAATGCGGATGCTGATCTGGCTTGCGAGGTGCTGAACGAGGAGTTTGCCAAAGAAATAGAGATGGGAGAAATTTCTCCTATTCAGGCAGAAAAGAACCTGGCTACCGTGGCCATCGTAGGCGAGAACATGAAGCATACACCGGGTATTGCCGGAAAGCTGTTCGGTACGTTGGGGCGTAACGGTATCAATGTGATTGCTTGTGCGCAGGGTGCTTCGGAAACCAACATCTCGTTTGTAGTGGACAGCAAATCATTGCGCAAATCGCTGAATGTCATCCATGATTCTTTCTTCTTGTCGGAATATCAGGTACTGAATCTTTTTATCTGCGGCATAGGAACCGTAGGCGGCAGCTTGATAGAGCAAATCCACAGCCAGCGCCAGAAGCTGATGCAGGAGAACGGCCTGCAGCTGAATGTAGTGGGCATTGCCGATGCAAACAAAGCCATGTTCAGCCGCGAAGGTTTCGATTTGGGACGTTTTCGTGAAGAACTGCAGGAGAAGGGAAAGGACAGCTCTCTGGAAACGCTGCGTAATGAGATTATCGGTATGAACATCTTTAACTCTGTCTTTGTGGACTGTACGGCAAGTGCAGGCGTGGCTTCCCTTTACAAGGACTTGCTGCTGCACAATGTTTCGGTAGTGGCTGCTAACAAGATTGCTGCTTCTTCCGAATACGAGAACTACCGTGAACTGAAACAGATTGCCCGCCAACGCGGTGTGAAGTACTTGTTTGAAACCAATGTAGGCGCCGGACTCCCCATCATCAATACCATTAACGACCTTATCCATAGCGGTGATAAGATATTGAAGATTGAAGCCGTGCTGAGCGGTACGTTGAACTATATCTTCAATAAAATCAGTGCCGACATTCCTTTCAGCAAGACCATTAAGATGGCGCAGGAGGAACGTTACTCCGAGCCCGATCCGCGTATCGACCTCAGCGGAAAGGATGTTATCCGCAAACTGGTGATTCTGGCACGCGAGGCCGGTTACTGTTTGGAACAGAGCGATGTTGAGAAGAACCTCTTTGTGCCCGATGACTTCTTTGAAGGCTCCCTGGATGACTTCTGGAAGAAAGTGCCGAGCCTCGATGCCGATTTCGAAGCCCGCCGCAAGGTGTTGGAAGCCGAGAACAAGCATTGGCGTTTCGTAGCCAAACTGGAAAATGGCAAAGCATCTGTCGGTTTGCAGGAAGTCGGCGCCAACCATCCGTTCTACGGGCTGGAAGGCAGCAATAACATCATCCTGCTGACCACGGCACGTTATAAGGAATATCCGATGATGATACAAGGCTACGGAGCCGGTGCGGGTGTAACGGCTGCGGGGGTATTTGCGGATATTATGAGCATTGCAAACGTTTAATCCAAATCGTAATATAGAAAGATGAAACACATCATTATATTGGGTGATGGTATGGCCGACTGGCCCGTGAAGGCTCTGGGAGGCAAAACCTTGCTGCAGGCGGCTGCAACTCCCTATATGGACAAGCTGGCACGCATGGGACGTGTGGGAAGGCTGGTGACGGTGGCCGAGGGATTTCATCCCGGCAGTGAGGTGGCGAATATGTCCGTTCTGGGCTATAACCTGCCGAAGGTGTACGAAGGCCGCGGTCCATTGGAGGCGGCGAGTATCGGTGTGGACTTGCAGCCGGGTGAGATGGCGATGCGCTGCAACATTATCTGCATCGAGGGAGACAATATCAAGAATCATTCTGCCGGGCACATTACTACAGAGGAAGCGGATGTGTTGGTAAAATACCTTCAGGAGCATTTGGGTGATGACCGCGTGCATTTCCATACGGGCGTGCAATACCGCCATCTGCTGGTAATAAAAGGAGGGGACAAGCGCATTGACTGTACGCCGCCCCACGATGTCCCTTTGAGGCCTTTCCGTCCGTTGATGGTGAAGCCGATGGAGGGTACGGAGAATATTTCGGTCCCCGAAGGCGGTGCAGAGCTTACTCCGAAGCAGACTGCCGATTTGATTAATGATTTGATTCTCCGTTCGCAAGTGTTGCTGGAAAACCATCCGGTCAACATGAAGCGGAAGGCCGAGGGTAAGGACCCTGCCAATAGCATCTGGCCGTGGAGTCCCGGTTATCGTCCGCAGATGGAGCGCCTTTCAGACAAGTTCCCGCAGGTGAAGCGTGGTGCTGTGATTTCTGCCGTGGATTTGATTAACGGCATCGGCTACTATGCCGGATTGCGGCGCATCACCGTAGAAGGTGCGACAGGGCTTTATGATACCAACTATGAGAATAAGGTGGCTGCCGCCCTTGATGCATTGCGGACGGATGATTTTGTCTACCTGCATATCGAGGCCAGTGATGAGGCCGGTCACGAAGGAAATGTCCCCTTGAAGATTATGACGATTGAGAATCTGGACAGCCGTGCCGTAGGTCCTATCTACGAGGCTGTGAAGGATTGGGAGGAACCCGTTGCTATCTCCGTATTGCCCGACCATCCCACTCCCTGCGAACTCCGTACGCATACGGCCGAACCTATCCCGTTCCTCATTTGGCATCCGGGTATCGAGGCTGACGAAGTACGGACATTTGATGAAGTGGCAGCCTGCGAAGGCAGTTACGGACTGATGAAAGAAGACGAGTTTATTAATGAATTTATGAGTTCCACCACAGAGTAACACAGAGTTTCACGGGGTTTTATTTATAGAGAATTCTGTGAGACTCTGTGGTGAATAAAAAAATACCGCAATGAAATATTATAGCACCAACAAACAAGCCCCCGAAGCCACTCTTGAAGAGGCCGTGGTAAAGGGGCTTGCCGCAGACAAGGGGCTTTTCATGCCCTTTACAATCAAAACTCTGCCACAAGAGTTTTACGATAGCATCGATACACTCAGCTTTCAGGAGATAGCCTATCGCGTGGCAGATGCTTTCTTTGGCGAGGATGTTTCTGCCGATACGCTGAAACAGATTGTTTATGACACACTCAGTTTCGATGTCCCTCTGGTCCGGGTGACGGAGAATATTTATTCGCTTGAGCTGTTCCATGGTCCGACGCTTGCCTTTAAGGATGTGGGCGGTCGCTTCATGGCGCGTTTGCTGGGATACTTTATCAAGAAAGAGGGCAAGAAGCAAGTCAATGTTCTCGTTGCTACTTCCGGTGATACGGGGAGTGCTGTTGCCAATGGTTTCCTCGGTGTGGAAGGCATACACGTCTATGTGCTCTACCCGAAGGGAAAAGTCAGTGAAATCCAGGAGAAACAGTTTACTACCTTAGGGCAGAATATCACGGCCATTGAGGTCGATGGCACGTTCGACGATTGCCAGGCTCTGGTTAAATCCGCTTTTATGGACGGGGAACTCAACGAGCACCTGCAACTGACCAGCGCCAATTCCATCAACGTGGCGCGTTTCTTGCCGCAGGCATTCTATTACTTTTATGCCTATGCTCAACTGAAGCGTGCCGGTAAGGGAGACAATGCCGTCATTTGTGTACCCAGTGGTAACTTCGGCAATATCACTGCCGGCCTCTTCGGCAAGCGTATGGGACTACCTGTGGAACGCTTTATCGCTTCCAACAACCGCAATGATATCTTCTTCCAATATTTGCAGACGGGTGTTTATACACCGCGTCCCAGTATCGCTACCATTGCTAACGCGATGGATGTGGGCGACCCGAGCAACTTTGCCCGCGTACTCGACCTTTACGGAGGCAGCCATGCCGCCATCTCTGCCGAAATCAGCGGTGCCACTTATACCGACGAGCAGATTGCCGAAACCATGCGGGAAGTGTGGAAGAAGGACCATTACCTGCTCGACCCGCACGGAGCCTGCGGCTTCCGGGCCCTGGCCGAAGGACTGAAACCCGGCGAAACGGGCGTATTCTTGGAAACGGCCCATCCGGCGAAGTTCAAGGATACAGTGGAGAAGATTATCGGTGAAGCCGTAGAAATACCTGCCAAGCTTCAGGCCTTTATGCGCGGCGAGAAGAAGAGCCTGCCAATGTCGAAGGACTTTGCGGACTTCAAGCAATATCTGATGCATGTATAAAGAATGGGACGTCAGTAAAGAAAAACACCGGATTACTTGACATTGCCTTTCGGATGTTGTATCTTTGTAACTGCAATCTTAGTTCAGATTCAATTTTAAATTAGCATAAAAGGAGAGGCATCGCTTCTCCTTTTTTGTTGTGTTCTTCCGTCACTTCATTTGCCAAACCTTAGGGTCTACTCTCCTAAACCAGTGCTTTGCAGATTTAATCCTCCACTTCAGCAAGCGGAATGGTGGGCATTTGCTTGGAAAATCCCGGCGGTTTTGACGAAAAGCTCGGATGTTTTTGACGAAAAGTCCGGATGTTTCGGATGAAAAGCTCCGAGCTTTCGGATGATATGTTCAGCGCTGACAGATGGTGTGTCGAGGATAAACGGATGATATGTTCGGGACGGATACATGGTTTGTTCCGGCTATATGAACGGACGATCATGCGTCTGTTCCGTTAATCTTCCATAAATCTGCTCTTGACAAGATTGGCTGCTTTATTCTGTATCGGGTTCTTCCCGGATGATGTTTATCATGCTGCCCAACTTATGATGGTTGTTCCATAGCACAAGCACTTCAATCTTCCGGAGACTGTGCCGGTAAAGAAGCGTATAGTCGGGATGCGGAATGATGTACCGTATGTTCTCTGCTTCGGTGGGCTGTCCGATAAACGGATTCAGCGTGACACGGTACAATGCATTTTGGAACAAGGTGTACAGAGCCCCGCCACACCGTTTGTTGCCATCTCTTTCTTGCGAGGAAATCAGCAGGTCCTTCAGAGCTTCTTTGGCAAGTGGCGACCAGATTATTTGTTTAGCCATGCTTCCACCTCCTTACTGATTGTGACATCCTCTTGTCCTTCTCCCTCATCCAGTTGCCGGCAGGCTTTCTTAAGGTCATGGCGTAGCCGGGTGGAGAATGCGAGGACTTGCTTTGTTTGCTGGGACGATTGCTCTTCTTTAACTTTTGCCATAACGTTATCTCCTTTTTCCTTAAAACATTTCAAAGTAATGAATTGTTTGAGGGGAAAAATACGAAGCTGATGAAAGATAAGAAACTGGAAGCCAATCTCAGTATGGTTGCATCGCGCGTCATGGCGGGGTTGAATATGAATGGATTGAAATTTCTGCTCCCTTTGTGGCTGGGTGCATTGACAGGTGTCACGGTGCGTTGTGTCTTTGCTGCCGTGGCATTTTGGATAACAAGCTGGTTTGTAAAGGAGGCACCGGTCACAAGGCGGCAGCGGATAGGGCTGTTCTGTCTGGGAGCTTTCGGACTCTACGGGTTCATGTTCTGCTATCTGCTGGGCATCAGTAAGACGACTCCGGTTTCCAGTGCCATCTTCAACTCCATGCAGCCCATTTGGGTCTTTCTGATATCTGTCTTTTTCCTGCACGAAAAGGCTACGCTGATGAAGATAATCGGCATAGCGCTGGGTTTTGGCGGTGCGTTGTTGTGCATCCTTACGCAAGGCAGTGATGACCTGGCGCACGATGCGTTTACGGGCAACATGCTCTGCATGGTGAGCTCGCTGGTCTTTGCCGTTTACCTGATTGTGAGCAAGAAACTGCTGGAAGAGGTCGGGGTAGTGACGATGATGAAGTACATCTTTGGCGGTGCGGCAGTAACGGGATTGATTGTGTCGTCCATTATAGGCTGGGATGCACCCTTGCTTACGGATGCCTTGCATGGGAAGTGGCACTGGGTGCCGTGGGCGGTGTTGGCGTTTGTGCTGGTTTTCCCTACTTACCTCAGTTACTTTCTGGTTCCGGTGGGCTTGAAGTATCTCAAGACGACGGTTGTAGCCATGTACAGCTATCTGATACTGGTGGTGACTACCGTTGTTTCCCTCACCTTGGGGCAAGACCGTTTCAGTTGGACGCAAGCCGCTGCCATTGCCATGATTTGTATCAGCGTGTACTTTGTTGAAGTGGCGGAAGCGAAGAAGTAGTGACGAATACCAGGTATTCCCCTTCCGCCTCGATGGTGAATTCTGTACTGGTGCATTCGTTGAGTGTGCCTTGCCACCAGTTGGTGAAATCGCTGAGGGGATAGACCAGTCCTTTGCCATGCAGACCGTGTGCAGTGAAGTTGATGATGGATACTTGCTGTCCGGGATGGCTTGGGAAGGTGCGGGTACCCCGGCAGGGGATGAAGATGCCGTAATCGGTATAGGTACGTACATCGGCTCCGGCACGGAGATAGTCGATGAGCAGGCTGATATTTCCCAGTGTATGGTCTTCACGTTTGCCCGTGGCACCGATGATGGCGATACGGCGTTTGCCTTTCGCCAGCAGGAAGTTGACGGCTTTAGTCTGGTCGTTGGTCTCCTGGTCGCTGATACGGTGTAGGATATGTCCGAACTTCCGGCGGTTTTCATCACTGAGGGAGTCACCGTCGCCGATGATTACGTCGGGAGTATGGCCCCGGCGGATGTATTCGTCCGCTCCGCCGTCGCAACAAACCACGTAAGGCGCTTCCGCCAATATCTTTAAAGGTAGGGGACTTGCAGGATATTCCCCATTCGCCAAAACTACGGCATCAATAGTTAATAATTGCTCGTTGCTCGTTGATAGTTCGTCTTTCATGTCTTTCTTAATCCCTAATCTCTAATCCTTCATCCTTGTTCATCATTTTCCTCCATTTGAAGTAGCCAAAGATAGCTATAATTGTGTAAAGGGCATATAGTCCGGCTGTAAAATCAAGTCCTTTGTAGATGTACAGTCCGGCGCTAACGGCATCTACCGCAATCCATGCCCACCATTGCTCTACATATTTCCGTGCCAGCATCCACATGCCGGCTATGCTCAGTGCGGTGGTGAAGGAGTCCAGCCAGGGCACATTGCTGTCCGTGAAGTTTATCAATATCCAGGCAATGCCAAGCAGAGCGGCGATGAATACGGCGGTAAGCGGCAGCAAGTAGCGCGCCGGCATATGGGTGATAGGAAGTTCCAGTTTTTGTTCTTCTGTTCTTGTGTCCTCTCCTTTCTGTCCTGCACCTTTCCGCCGCAAGATAGTCCGGCGCAGAAATGCTCCGTACTTCCACATCATCCAGCCGTAGATGGCAGCACCCAGATAATAGATGTTGATGCCGAAGTCTGCATACAGCCCCGCATCATAGTAGACAAAAATATAGACGGCAGGCATAATGATGCCCGCTATCCAAAGATAAATGCTTGCCCGGTACTCCAACCAGAGATAGAGAATCCCGACCACAGTGCCTATAATCTCAAGAGTATGTTCCATCAGAAATTGATTGCTATATGTCCCAATACATTCGTTCCCGCCTGGGCAGCGTAGCCGGCATAGTTGTAACGGACTTTTCCTCCGTTGTCGTCGTGATAGTATCCGCTGCCTGCGTATCCGTTGTTTTCGTATTCTTCATTGAACAGATTGTAGATGGTGCACCCTACGGTTACCGACTTTACTTTAGGCAACTTGAAGGTATAGGACAGATTCAGGTTGCTTACGAAATAAGCATCCAGTGTGCACTCCTCTCGCTTGGCGTTACTCATGTATTGCTTGCTGATATATTGTGACTGCAACGAGGCCTCGAATCCCTTGAACGTATAGCCGAAGCGGTTGTTCAGTATGAAGTCGGGAGAGAATGCGATGGGGGTATCCCCGTGTTTGATGACCCATGCTTCCGACCCAGCCTCCTCGTTTTCAAAAAGTGTCTCGGTAAAGTTCTGCACACGGTTCTTGCTGAGTGTGGCATTGATGTCCCATTGCAAGCCGCAGTCCAGTTTGATGCCAGCCATCAGTTCAATACCCGTACGGTAGCTGTCGGGCACGTTGCTGGCCATGGCTTCGCCTATCTCGTTCAGCTCTCCCGTCAGTACCAGCTGGTCTTTATAGTCCATATAGTAGAAGTTGGCACCCGCATGGATCCATGAGTTGGCGAAGGTATATCCCAGTTCGTAGTCGAACAAACGCTCAGCCTTGGGATGTTCGGTGAAGTAGCCGTCGGTGTAGTTGTTGCGCGTAGGTTCTTTATGGGCTACGCTGAACGAACCGTATAGGCGGTGGTTGCGGTCGATTTGCCAGGACAGTCCGGCTTTCGGGTTGAAGAAGTCGAAATCTTCGTCAATGTCCAATTTTTGCATTCCCGGAGTGGCGGCAGTCCAGTTGTACTTGTCGTTCAGTCCGTTTATCTTGTAGTTGATGTGGCGGTATTGCAGGTCGAGGTAGGCGCTGAGGCCGCTTACCAGTTCATAATTGACTTTCAGATAAATATTTCCGTCGTTCTTTGTGGCGTTGTTGCGGTAGTAGTCGTGGTCGGGGTTCAGTTCGCCGATATAGTTCTTTACCCAAAGCACTTTTCCGAAGTGGTCGCCGTCATAGCGGTTCAGTGCACCGCCTAGCGAGGCATGCAGACGGTCGGCTTTGTAGCTTACGGAGAAGATTCCACCGCCAAACCAGTTGTCCATTGCCTTCTTGCGGATAAGGTCGCTTACTTCTACCTTGCCGCCATTGTATTCGAAAGGAGACATGCCGTACTCTGCTAACGAGCGTTCACCTTTATATTCTTGATAGTATCCGTCGCCTTTGGTGTAGTGCAGGCCGATATTCAGGTTCCATTGTGGGGTGAAATTGTGGTTGAATAGCAGCTGGTAATTCTTTTGCGTATAGTTGTCGGTCTGGTCGTCATAGAAATGCAGTGCACCTCCTTCGTCCGTGAGGTAATGCTTCTCGCCGTTGTCGTCTTTATAATATTCTTTGTTGTATACATGGCCGTCCCGGTCGGTGGCGTACATGAATCCGCAGGAATTATAACGCCGTCCGTAACGTTCCATCTCTTCCTTGCTGGCATAGTTCCATGCGTGGTAAGTGCGCTCTTTGCCGGCAAAGGTTATCAGCTTGATAGAGGTGTTGTCATTGTAGTACCCTCCTTGCAGGTAATAGGAGTTCAGTCCCACAGACGCCCGGTCTATATATCCGTCTGTACTGATGTTGGAGAGCCGCGCGTCGAACGACCAATGATTGTTGATGAGTCCCGTTCCCACTTTCACCGTCTCCTTGTGCGTATGGAAGGAGCCGTAGGAACCGTTGAATTCTGCATAGGGTTTCATGGAGAAATCACCCGTCTGCATGTTGATGCTGGCACCGAAAGCTCCTGCACCGTTCGTTGAGGTACCAGCTCCGCGTTGCACCTGCATATCCTTGACGGAGGAGGCGAAATCCGGCAGGTTGACCCAGAATACCGTGTGGCTTTCCGCATCGTTGATGGGAATACCGTTAGCGGTGACGTTGATGCGTGTGCCATCTGTTCCGCGGACTCTCAGTGTGGTGTAACCCACCCCGGCACCGGCGTCGCTGGTAGTAATGGCGGAGGGTGTCATACTCAACAGATACGGCAGGTCTTGTCCGAAATTCTGTTTTTTCAGTTGTTCTTTGCCTATATTGGTGAATGCCACCGGTGTGCTGTTTGTGGCACGTGTGGAGATGACTTCCACTTCCTGCAGGTTTATCACCCGCAGACTGTCTTGCTCTTGTGTCTGCGCACAGACACCCAGTGCTGCCATAAGGAGGCAGGTCGCCATTGCATGTCTCTTCATTTGCAATTGTTTCGTTTAGATGAATACAGAAAAGGGGAACTTTTCTTCTTTTCCCTCCGCCGGCATTACCCGGATCAGGTTAATGGGTATGATCTCAGCCCGTCGTATTAGGGCACCCCTTAGTTGAAATCGGGAGCAAAGGTAGGAGTTTTCGTCGAAAGTGGCAAGTTAAGTGAACGAAAGTCAGAGTTATTTGTTAATTTTGCAGCATTAATTTTAAAAAAAGAGTATAGTTATGTTATCATCTTTATTCATGGCAGCCTTTGCTGCCCAAGTTGCTGACGATGGTTTCAGCAAACTGCAGATATTCCTTCAGCAATTGATAGATTGGGGCGTAAGTGCCGGTGGACGTATTATTGGAGCTGTCATCATCTTTGTGGTAGGACGGTTCTTGATTTCCTTTCTTAGGAAAATGCTGGCGAGGTTATTGGCAAAAAGACATGTGGATGCCAGTATCCAGAGCTTTGTGAAAAGTTTAGTCAATATCTTGCTGACCATTCTGCTGATTATTGCCGTTATCGGCAAATTGGGAGTGGAAACTACTTCATTTGCAGCTTTGTTGGCATCTGCCGGTGTGGCTATCGGTATGGCACTTTCCGGAAACTTGCAGAACTTTGCGGGTGGATTGATTGTACTGTTGTTCCGTCCTTTCAAGGTAGGCGACTGGATTGAAAGCCAGGGAGTGTCCGGAACGGTACGTGAGATTCAAATCTTCCATACGATTCTGACCACAGCCGACAATAAGGTAATCTATATCCCTAACGGTGCGTTGAGCAGTGGCACCGTGACCAATTACAGCCGCGAGGACACCCGTCGCGTGGATTGGGTGATTGGTGTGGAATATGGTGAGAATTATGACAAGGTAGAAAGCACCGTGCGTCGTATCATCTCCGAAGACAGCCGTATTCTGAATACTCCCGAACCGTTTGTAGCTCTCCATGCCTTGGATGCCAGCAGCGTGAATGTAGTTATCCGTGTTTGGGTGAAGAGCGGAGACTACTGGGGCGTTTATTTTGATATGAACAAGAAGATTTACTCCGTATTCAACGAGGAAGGTATCGACTTCCCATTCCCGCAGTTGACGGTGCATCAGGCGAAAGACTGAGTGGGCTACAAGTTTCAATTTACTGGCTATCAGCTACTATAAGTTACGGGCTACAAGTGTCCTGCATTATCATACTGCAGGACACTTGTAGCCCGTAACTTAATAGTAGTCGGTAACTCCGTAATTTATTTATAACTTAATTCTGCCTCTATTTCTTCGCAGACATCTTGCTCCAGGTTGAGCAGCTGATTGATTTCTTTTCGTTTTTCCAAATCCGTGAAATAGCTCTCCACTACTGCATAGATGTTGAAGCCGGTTGTGGAACCCGCAGCCAAATCCAATGACTCAACCATTTTCTCTACTGCTTGATGAATGCGTTTCTTACTGATAAAATGCAGTTCATTACTATGAATTAAGCTCTTTTCCATGATATTTTCTGTTTTAGTTATTGTAGTTATAACATTCTATCAAGCAAGTTAGTTCATGTAGATTGAACAGACTTGACAGTCGACCGAACGATATTTCTTTTTATATTTGCCAAAAATATAAGCGCGGCAATGAAAGAACTGTTTATAAAAATACTCCGTTTTCTGATGTTTGTACTGGTCGTAGCTTTGGGCTGCATCGGATATAACATCTATGAAGATACGTTGGCTGCTGTGTGGATACCCGTAGGGGTAGGACTTGTGGTGGCAGTCGTTACACTTCCTCTATATAAAAAATGGATATGGCTGACAACGATGGAGCAAAAGGCAGTGAATATATTGTGTCATGTGGTGTGCGTGGGTGTCATCAGTTGTTCGCTTTTTCTGGTAGGGAATTATCAGATGGCGGCTCCTGCTTCGACAAAGGAGGTGACGGTCACCGTACTTGAGAAGCTGATAAAAGAACATGAAAAGAGACGTAAAGTAGGCAAGCATCGTTATGTGTCGGACGGAGTACGTAAGGAGTATTACTTAAAGGTGGCTTTCGAGGATGGAGCGATAGAGACCTTGCATGTTTCCACAGCCACATACAACAAAGCACGAAAAGGCAAACCGAAAGTTCTGACTTTGCAGAAAGGAGGTTTCGGATTGCCGGTGATAACGAAGGGGCTATAGTTTTCATCCCCCCATGCAAGACATCAGATGAGGAACTGAATGCTCTTCTTAAAGATTTCTGCGTACAAAATGTCCGTCAATCCAAATGGTGGCATGGTGTCCTTTGAATTTCAGTAATACATAATTGGGATCTGTCGGGCCTTTGCTGAAGTGTGCGCTGAACCACTCTTGCCACATTTCCTGCTTGGTGGCTTCGTCTTCTATAATCTCCACCTCACCGGTGAGCACTACGCTGTTTCCTTTTTCCTGAAAGCACAAACCTGCTTTCGGATTGGCTGCAAACTCCTTTGTTTTAAGACTGTCTTTGCCGGTCGCCAACCATACGGTTGTGGCCCCTTCCGACTTGATGTTGCTCATTGGAACGGGGCGGGGATATCCCTCTTGGTTGATGGAAGTGATGACGACGGTTTCGCATCTTGCCAAGATTTCTGCTGCTTTCTCGATTAATGTTGCCATATTGGATGTTTTTATTGATTTGATTGCTGCAAATATAGGCATGGTAATAGGAAGAGCTATTGTAAAAAATCGACTTTTATGTTTTCACATAACTCAAAGTCCCTTCTTCCAATGGAGCGGAGGTGAGAAGCTGGCTTGGCGCGTTGCCGGACATCTTTTTGATTTCTTTTGAGAGATGGGAAACATCATAATATCCTGCTTTGATGGCAACGGACAGCAGATTGTCGAAAGAGGTACTTCGCAACAAGTCTACAGCATGTTTGAACTTCATAATCCGACTGTACTCTTTGGGTGTAAGTCCGGTGTGCTGCTTGAATTTCCGTTCGAAATGGCGTTGGCATAGGCAAGTCTCCTCCGCTAACCGGAGGAGTGACAAGTCACCCTTGCATCGATTGATTTGCTGTATGGCGAACAGCATGCTCCGTTCTGCTTTTGGACTGTATCGGCATAAGGCTTGAAGCAGGAAGTTTTCAATAAAGACCAGGTGCTCTTGAATGGTTCCCAGTTCGCCCAGTCTCTCTGCAAAAGAGTGGGTAAAGAGGCTTGTAAGCTCATCGGCGTTTAACCGTAAGTTGGTGAGCTCCTGCAAAGGGAGGTCCATGAAGCGAAGTATTCCGCAAGGCAGAAAACGGATTCCCAGCATATGGACTGTTACCGTATGGGTCACCAATTCGGAATATTTGGTCATGGCTCCAATGAAGTAGGCATGGTAGGGCTGCATAACGAGGCTGTCGTGTACGGCCTTAGGGGCTTCACCCAACGTGAATATAAAGTCAGTGCATCCGTCAGGCAGGATATTGATATGCATGCCGTATCCGGGTTGTCCTTTAAACTCCCAATATTTGCCAATATAGGGGGAGAGCAGGGGGCTGGGATGATATTCTTTGTACATAGGTTGTAAAGATAGGAATAAACTTCGAAGATAGGGAAATCCCTATGTATAAATAGAGAGAATCACGGAAAAGGAGGTTTTTATCATACTACATTTGCTGTATGGATAAATACTAAAACTTTCTATTATGAAAAAGATGTCAGTTGTTTTAGGCTTGTTATTCGCTGTCTTGGTGATGGGCTGTGGCATTTATGAGAGCTACGGGTTTGATTATAAGCAGTTGAGCAGCATTGAACGTGGTATGAGCTTTAAAGAGGTGTGTACCATTTTAGGAGAGCCTGCATTTAGAGATTTGAATAAGGAGGGAGAGGCTTGGACATTCCGTGCTTATACTCCTGCGGGGTGGTCGGCTGTCAAGGTGTGGTTCAAAGACGGAAAAGTGGACGAAATGAAGAGCTATCTGGAGGATACTTATCCGGTTACCACTTCGCGGGACAAGAGTTTCATGAATGAGAAAAAAGAATCTTCCGACAAGAGTAGCGAAACAAAGGTAATAGTTTCGCCGGAAGGGAAACATTACATCAAAATGGGCTCGGTAGTAGTCACTCCCGAAGGCAAGCATATAATAGTACCTTGATTATACCAGCATAATCGTTCCCGGATATAGTATAATGTGAATATACCTTTCTATAAAGTGCTGATATTTATAAAGTTCTATATTTTTTGCAGATTTTAGGTATATGTAGTTCAAAGAATGTTATCTGAAATGAAAAGAATGGGCAATGTTTGTCATTGCTCTGTCTTTATCTTATATTTGAGTAGATAATATAGGATATCATTTTAAGAAAGGAACTAATAATAAGATAATAATATGAAGAGTATTGAGAAGGCGACCAATAATATGAAAATGGTATATTCCATTCTGTGCAATCTTAAGAAGTGTACAATCTTTGAATTACAGAAACTGACGAAGTTCAGGGATGTGGATTTGTGTTTGGCCTTGGGGTATCTGCTGCAGAATAACCAGATTTATCAGAAGCGTATTGATAACATGGTTTACTATGGAGTCGTCGCAAAATGAAAAGATATACAATAGGTTTACCACACATTTTGCTTACATGCTTGCATGGCGCTTTCTAATTGTTTGTTATACCGCGTTTTACGATATGTAAGCAGACGCTATGCAAGTATGTAGGCAAACTTTGCTTGCATGCTGTTTTTTCTTGTGCAAATGGCTGGTCTTCTTTCCGCAAAGAACAGCTCTTTCTTCTACTAAAAGCTTATTAATGACTATTGTGCACGGTTGTGATGCAGTTTCTTCACTATTGTGGTACGGCTTTTTCATGCTTGTGGAGAAGTCGTACCACAATAGTGCGCATGCCTAACTATCATTTATTCAGTGTATTGACAGCCTATGTTAGAGCAATGAAAGACTGATAGACTGTCTTTCATTGGCTGTGTGTTTACCTTCAAAAGAGTGATATGGTAGTGGATAATGTTCATGTTTTGCTGCTTTTTCAGTGAAAGAAATCATGAGTATTTGGATACTTGAAAAATAAGTCCCACCTTTGCACGCGAATTAGAAAACCAAAAGAGTTTTGTAATCCTCATCGGAGGGCTGTAAAAATGCCGGATAAGATGACTGGGTAAAACCAATCATTTTATCCGGCATTTTTTTGCTTTTGTGCAAGACAATAACCTATAAATATAGTTGAACATGAAAAGAGATGCAATTGATTTGAGTACACTGAATGTGTTTACATTGTTTCGGAAATATTTTGTTCCTACGTTGCTGGGTATGCTCAGTATGTCGGCCGTAACAGCGATTGACGGGATATTTGTCGGGCATGGAGTAGGTAGCGACGGGATTGCGGCCGTAAATATCTGTGTCCCTTTACTGATGCTTTTTACGGGAATCGGGCTTATGGTTGGTGCCGGGTGTTCTGTGGTCGCTTCTATCCAATTGTCGAGAGGCAAAAGCAAGTCTGCTCGGTTGAATGTGACACAAGCATTACTGTTTGTAACGATTGTAGCTTTGATACCCTCTGTTTTGATGATGGCTTTTCCGGCAGAAACAGCCCGGATGCTCGGCTCTTCCGAACATCTGTTGCCTATGGTGGCGGATTATCTGCTGTGGTTTGTTCCGTCATGGGTCTTTCAGATATGGATAACGGTGTCGCTGTTCGTCATTCGTCTGGACGGTGTTCCAAAGCTGGCTATGGTGTGCAGCCTGATTACGGCTGTAATCAATGTGGTGCTCGACTGGCTGTTTATCTCTCCTTTTGGCTGGGGAGTCATGGGAGCGGCATTTGCCACTTCCATCAGCATCATGGCCGGCGGACTGGTGGCGATGGTCTATCTACTGTTTTATGCTCGGCATTTGCGTTTACAACCACTCAAATGGAGTGTCAAGAGCCTGCGGCTTTCCGTGCGGAATATTGGTTACCAGTGCCGTATCGGTTCTTCTGCCTTATTGGGAGAGGCGACGCTTGCTGTTCTTATGTTCGTCGGGAACCAGGCATTTATGTCCTATCTGGGGGACGATGGCGTAGGGGCATTCGGTATAGCGTGCTATTATATTCCTTTTGTTTTCATGGTAGGTAATGCTATTGCACAATCTGCCCAACCTATTATCAGCTATAATTTCGGACTGGGCTACAAGGAAAGAGTGATGGCGGCGGAACGTATTGCGTTGCTGACGGCTGTGGTCTGCGGTGTGGTTGCAACGGTGGCATTCACTGTTTATCCTTATCTGCTGGTCGGTCTTTTCATCAGTCTTGACAGTGAAGCGGCGAAGATAGCGATACACGGTTTCCCCTATTTTGCAAGCGGCTTTGTCTTTTTCATTGTGAATATTGCTGTGGTAGGTTATTTTCAGAGTGTTGAAAGAATAAAGCCGGCTACGATTTTTGCTTTGTTGCGTGGCTTTGTTTTCCTTATTCCGAGTTTTATTCTGTTGCCGAAGTTCTTGGGTGTGTCGGGAATCTGGTTGGCAATGCCACTCTCGGAGGCTTTGACAATCATTGTGATTCTGCTTTTTGTTCTGAAGCATCGGTATGCTTATAAAGTTTCCAGCCAACTCATTACGTCGTAGATGCCTTTAAAAAAACGAGGTTGTGCCAACGTTTTGACATAACCTCCTAAAACCGTAACCAAAGATTTCTAAAATTGGCGAGATTGGACAATCATACATTTGTATGAACTCTATATATTTGCAAATTATATCGTTATAGATGAAAAGTAGCACTGAAAATATATACAAACAGAAAGTCAATCAAGTAATTGATTACATAAATTTTAATCTGCATCAGCCATTGCAATTGAATGTAATAGCCGACATAGTAAATATGTCTCAACGGCAATTGCTCCGTATGATGAGTTCTGCTTTGGATGAACCATTATACTCTTATGTGGCGAGGCAACGAGTAGAACGAGCTGTACTATATATGCAAACTGAAGACATGAGTTTACAGAATTTGGCTGGGTTAGTCGGCTACGATAATCCGCAATCGTTCTCCAAAGCATTTAAGAAACAATTTGGTATCTCTCCCAAAACATATATCAGCAGATTAAGGATGCGATTAAAAGAGTGCGAACATGATGGAAAGGAGTGCGAATTGCATTCTGAAGTCTACAATTTCGAGGGATTAAATTTAGTATATATCCGTATATGGGGTAAGTACGGAGAGGAAGAACCTTATGAAACAGTATGGAGTAAATTGATACATTTCTTAGAATTTGTTTTGAAATGCTTAGAAAAATCTCTTAAGGAGTATTTGTATAAATGCCACCGTTACCATTGCTTCTGCCGTTTCCGTCAGGAATTCGTAATCAATAGTGAGCCTTCTATAGTTTTCCAACCATGAGAAAGTCCTTTCAACAATCCATCGTTTAGGTACTACATTGAATTTTCTGGGGTTTTCTTTGGGTCTGAGTACAACCTCCAAGTCCCATCCGAACTTTTGTTTTGTCCACATAGCCAAATCCCCTTGATAACCTCCGTCAGCAAGTATCTTGCAGAGTCTTGGGAATTT
>NZ_OBMS01000043.1:0-8758 GCF_900217715.1 Bacteroides sp. AR29 | reverse complement strand
ACTTCTCTTAATGAGAGAAATACCGGTGTAAAGTCAAAAGGTACCACCAAATACATACTGATAAACACCGCAATTGTTCTTTGAAAAGTAAAGATTGAGAGTGCATCGGACGGATTATAGATATCCAATGATGAATGTAATAGCTGAAAATGGACTGGTGATTTGTTTTGCAAATGGTTCATTCTCTTTGTAAGAGAGAGATTTTGTACCACAAAGGTACGGATTTTAACTGAAAAACAGGTATAATATGGCTGTTTTTTGCCCAATATAGAAGTCTTTCTAAATTACATTAGAGACCTTTTTTGAACATTTGTTTTGCAAAACAGCTGTTATCTGCGAAAGGTTATAATTGAATATCAGTCGGTTATTCAATTATTAATCCCTCAATCTCTCTCTTACAAAGAGAAGTACGGAAAAGAGGGTGTTTCCCCCAGATATTGCCTTATATAATAAGGTGGAATTTATAAGATTGATGAATATAAATCAAATCCGGGCAAAAGTTCAAACTTTTGCAGCACATAAAGGTAACTGCGTAATAATCAACAGATATAGGAATTATGCAGGACTAGAAGGTATGTCTTGATACCAAAATTATGCCAATGAATCAATCCGAAGAACCGATGCACTGGTTTGTCATGCGTGACTTGAAGCGTCCAAATGCCAAAGAACCGGCTTATAAGCAACTGGGTGAATTAAACATAAAGGTCTTTACTCCTTTGAGATGGCATCTGTCGATCAAAAAGGGCAAACGGGAACGTGAAAAAAGACCTTTCATACAGGATTTGCTTTTTGTACATGACGCTCAAAAACACCTGGATCCCATTGTGGAAAAAATTCCGACTTTGCAATACCGTTATCAGAAAGGGAAAGGCTATCGTAGCCCCATGACCGTTCCGGACGATGATATGGAACGGTTTATCCATGCCGTAGAAAGCACCGCCAATCCGTCTTATTACCTACCCGACGAATTGACATCGGCCATGTACGGACGTAAAATTCGCATTGTAGGTGGAAATTTGAATGGTTATGAAGGTGTGTTACTCTCCACACGAGGTTCTAAGACCAAACGCATTCTTGTAGAATTGCCCAATTGGCTTGTGGCTGCGGTAGAGGTCAACCTTGAATATGTACAGTTCTTGTAGAATCGAATAAACAATATGATTATTGCTGTAGATTTTGACGGAACCATTGTGGAGCACAGATACCCGCAGATAGGAAAGGAAATACCTTTTGCCATCGCCACTCTGAAACAGTTGCAGGCTGAACGGCATCTGCTTATCTTATGGAGCGTGCGTGAAGGGAAACTGTTGGAAGAAGCAGTGGAATTTTGTCGCAAGCGGGGAGTGGAGTTTTACGCTGTCAACGCCAACCATCCGGATGAGCAGGTAAAACCGGATATGACCAGCCCTTGCAGGAAGGTGAAGGCAGACTTGTATATCGATGACTTGAATGTCGGGAAACTACCCGATTGGGGAGCTATCTATGAGATGATACATAACCGATGGAGCTATGAACTCTATTTGAATGAGACACATGATTTTGAGCGTTCTCGGAAGACATCATGGTGGAAAAAAGTAAGTACGCGGAGCTTAATGTACGGGGCCTTAGTAAAAGCTCTCGGGATTTTTAGTAAAAATTGCCATCCCCCTCCACGATGCCCCTGAGAAAGGTTGCGACTCTCTCATAAAAAGAACTGTTCCCTTATTGTTTTGGCACCTTCTTTGAAAACGCATCTTCAGACTGTAATACGATATAAGCCTCTATGTTGACGCAATCAGAAAATACTAAGCGCATCGCTAAAAATACGCTTATGCTCTATATTCGCATGCTGTTCGGCATGTTAGTGTCGCTTTATACTTCGCGTATAGTATTGAACGCATTGGGAGTTGAAGATTATGGTATATATAATGTGGTAGGGGGCTTTGTGGCGATGTTTTCCCTTGTTTCCAGTTCACTGTCTGCATCCGTCAGCCGTTTTCTGACGTTTGAGTTGGGCAGAGGAAACATGGATCGGTTGAAACGAGTCTTCACCACCTCCGTTTCCATCCATGTGGTGCTGATGGCCGTCGTGTTGGTACTGATGGAAACCGTTGGAGTGTGGTTTTTGAATCACCGTCTGACAATACCCACCGCTCGCCTCTATGCCGCCAATTGGGTATTTCAGGCATCAGTCCTCTCTTTCATGTTAGGACTGTTTAGCGTACCCTACAATGCTTCCATCATCTCCCACGAACGCATGAAGGCATTTGCCTACATTGGCATATTGGATGTAATCCTGCGCTTGCTCATTGTATTGTTCATTGCCTATTCCCCCTGGCTGTTTGACCGATTGATTGTGTATGCACTATTACTGGTAGTAGTCGGTATGTCACTTCAGGTAGTCTATCTCCGTTATTGCCATCGCAATTTCGAAGAATGTCGCTTCCGGTTGCGTTTCGACAAGGAATACTGGAAGGAAATGAGTGCATTTGCAGGGTGGAATTTTATCGGTGCATCATCTGCTTTAATTAATAATCATGGAATTAATATATTGTTGAACCTTTTTTATGGACTCGCTATAAATACGGCTCGAGGTATTGCTGTAACTGTCAACAATGCGATATGTGCTTTTGTCGGAAATTTTGTGACTGCGCTTAATCCTCAAATAACAAAATCTTATGCTGTAAATAATAGATTTTATATGTTTTCATTGGCAGAGCGAGGGGCAAGATTTTCATTCTATATAATTTTGCTTTTAGCTTTACCTATTTTTCTTGAAACAGATTTTGTCTTGATGTTGTGGTTAAATCAAATTCCTGAATATACAGTAACTTTTATACGCCTTGTCTTATTGACATCTCTTTGTGACGTATTGTCAAATACACTGATAACTATGCAGTTTGCTACTGCTAATATTCGCAATTATCAAATAACTGTAGGCGGTGTCCAAATGTTAATATTTCCCTTGTCGTATGTATGTTTTAAATGTGGTTCACCTCCTGAATCAACTTATTATGTTTGCATAATTATTTCATTAGTGTGCCTTCTGTTACGCCTTTATTTTCTCCGAGTGATGGTGGGATTATCTATAAAAAGATTTTTGGGGAATGTATGTGTTAATGTGGTGTCAGTTTTGGCAATTGCAATTGTTGTTCCAGTTCTTGTTCACAATAGTTTACCTTATGGGTGGGTCCGGTTTATAGTCGTTACATCTATTAGTCTGTTCTGTGTTATTTTATCTGTGTTTTTTGTTGGATGTACTGCTTCAGAACGACAATTTATTAGATGGATATTATTGGCTAAAATAAGCAATTTTCACTATAAAACTAATCTTAAATAGTATCGTGAATATAGTAAAGTTTTTAATTAAAAAATCTTTCCGTGTAATAAATAAGTTATTAAATACCATTTATTTCCTTCTTCTAAATCAAAATGAAAGATTGCTTATTAATGGATATATGGTGTTATATGGGAAACATGTAAAACACAGAAACTTTGGTGATGACTTAAATTATTACATGTTGTTAGAATTAACAGGAAAGAAAATCATTAATTATAATGATATTTATATTCATAAAGCAATTCATTATTGTTGTATAGGGTCTATTCTAGATTCATTGGCAAATAGTCGTAGCATAATATGGGGAGCTGGATTTATTTTAGATGAGACAACAATAAAGGAAAAGCCATTAAAGGTTTGTGCCGTCCGTGGAAAATTATCTCGAAAGCGTTTAGTATCTTTAGGTGTTGATTGTCCACCTATTTATGGTGATCCGGTTCTATTATTACCTTTGGTTTATACTCCGGTTAATCGTAAACGCAAATTTGTTTTAGGTATGATTCCACACGTTGACGATTTAGATAATCCTATGATATTTGATTTGGCATCGAAATATAAGGATGTAAAAATTATCAAACTGAATAAGTATAAACATTGGCACAATATTATAGATGAAATAAATCAATGTGAGTATATCATATCTTCATCTTTACATGGTTTAATAGTTGCAGATGCATACGGTATTCCAAATACTTGGGTGGAGTTTTCAGAAAAGACCTTATGGCAACGTTTTAAATTTCAAGATTATTATTCTTCTGTTAGAGACATAATACCAGAAGCTGTGAGAATAACTTCGGAAATATCTATTGAAGATATATTAGAATATAGGAAATATTGGATTCCAATAAATATCGACATGAATTTATTGTTATCGGTTTGTCCTTTCAAACATTGTTTGAGAATATGACAGCATTTACATTACGGCAGAATCGAGAAAGAGGTTTATCTGGTATCATGCGAGCTAAAAATGAAGCGCAATTTATAGGAGCGTGCATAGATTCATGCATTGATGCTTTGGATGAGCTTATTGTTGTTTATAATGATTGTACAGATGACACTCCGAAGATATTAGAACGTAAACGCTTGCAGTATCCAGACAAATTAAAGATTTATTCATATAATCATGATGTGCTTGGCTTCAACCTTTCTTATGAAGATTTTAAGCTTGCAATAAGTTTGCCCGAAGATTCCCCTCGTTTGTTTTGTAATCAATGCAATTTTGCCCTTTCTAAAGTATCATATAAATATGCAATGATAATAGATCCAGACCAAATATATTTTACAGATGAGTTAAAACGTTGGAGAGATATATGCCGTGCAGAAAGTCCGATTAAATGGAATCCTGGCTTCGTCATCGGATGGTTTCTTATGATGTATATTTCTGCATATCGCAGGGTTTCCTTGAAGCTAGATAAACCATGTTTAAAGATGCTCCCTTTATGGATGGTTGGGCATTTGAAGACGTATTATCAAAGATATGCCGAATGGAGACTTCAAAATGATAAGGCTACAATAACGGTTTCCGGAATTAATTTGTTTTGGGATAACGAATGGTATGTACCGTTTGACCATATAAATAGGAATCCTCCATATAATGGTGCGACAGACCATCTTATTTTTCAGGTATCCGAGAGAACCTATTTTTATCGGAGATATGATGAGAAAATTCCAAATGAGGTTATGGAATCTTTTCATAATTCCAATAAAATAATGTTTGCAGATACTCCTTTATGGTTTCACCAGCATGCTAATAGACATCGGAACTGGCATAAAGTGAAACTGGTAAAAGACCAATATCCTGAAAGGTTTGTACATTTGAGGCGATTCGTTGATATGAATTATAAAGAAGTTCTCGATAAGATGGATTCAAAGACGACCACGTTGTTTCAGCGTACCTCTTTTGCATTGGTTCATATGACGGGGATCCGTATTGTAAAAAACTATTGTAAGCTTTTGGAGAAAATAACCATTTGTTAACTCAGTACTTATGAAATACGATTATCTGATTGTCGGTTCCGGTCTTTTCGGAGCTACCTTTGCCCATTTGGCTCATCGGCAAGGTAAAAAGTGTATGGTGATAGACAAACGTCCTCATTTGGGCGGGAATGTCTATACAGAAAACATCGAAGGTATAAACGTGCATAAATATGGAGCACACATCTTCCATACATCCAATAAAGAGGTTTGGAAATTTGTCAACTCCATTGTGGAGTTCAACCGCTATACCAATTCCCCCATAGCAAATTACAAAGGAACGCTTTATAATTTGCCTTTCAATATGAATACTTTCTATCAGATGTGGGGCGTAGTTACTCCGGAACAAGCTTCACGAAAGATTGAGGAACAAAAGCAGGAAGTAATAACTGCGATGAAAAAGCGGGGAATTGCAGAACCGCGGAACTTGGAAGAACAGGCCTTACTACTGGTCGGAAAAGACATTTATGAACGCTTGATAAAAGGGTACACCGAAAAACAATGGGGGCGTAAATGTACAGAACTTCCTGCTTTCATCATCAAACGGTTGCCCGTCCGTCTGGTGTTTGACAACAATTATTTCAATGACCTGTATCAAGGCATTCCAATAGGTGGTTATAACAAATTGATTGATGGATTGTTGCAAGGAGTAGAGTGCAGAACGGACTGTGATTTCTTTGCAAACAGGGATTATTGGAAATCTTTTGCTGAAAAGATTGTGTTTACGGGTCAGATAGATGAGTATTTCAGCTATCAGTTCGGCAAGTTGGATTACAGGACGGTGCGGTTTGAAGAAGACATACTTGAAACTCCAAACTATCAAGGGAATGCGGTAGTGAATTATACTGATGCAGAGGTTCCATATACACGTATAATTGAACATAAACATTTCGATTGCTTCGGGCTGGATGTTTATAGGAATGCCAAAACGGTAATCTCTAAAGAATTTTCGGCTGAATGGGAAGAGGATATGGAGCCCTACTATCCGGTGAATGATAGTCGCAATTCAGAATTGTATTTACAATATAAGGCACTTGCAGAACAAGAGGATGGCGTCATTTTTGGGGGACGTTTGGCAGAATACAAATATTACGATATGGCTCCAACGATTGAGTCAGTGTTTAAGAAATTCAATAAGGATATTTAAATAAATAATACACTACTGTCCCGTAAAAGTGGATAAATAGTTCTTTGAAATTATTGAAATATAGTCAATTACACGGTTTTTTGAAATGAAACGGACTTGATTTTGCAACTTTGCAGTCTAATACAAATGTAAGCAGTCAAAAAATGGCTATTGATTGCAACCTCTATCTTCGCTGCGAACAAAAATTTTAGAATTTATGTATAGCAGTGAAGATCTTGAAAGGTTTTACTTTCAATACCAGACCGAGGCTTTGCCTCATGGAGAATCTCTCCAATCGTTTTGCGTTAAGAACAAAGTTCCTTATAACATCTTTCAGAAATGGTACAAGGATACCCGTAAAAAAGTAGTTGAAGTCCAGGTTGATGGTGCTCCTGCAATTGGTCATGAGGAAAAATCCAGGGCTAGTGATCAACCTCAACCGGTATCACCAAGCAGAGATGATCACCCGGTTCGTATTTGGGTTGGGATTCGTATCAGCAATGGCTTGCATTTGTCCCAAAAGAATTTAAGCTACCAGGATTTGGTTCGTATGGTAGAGAAGTTGGAGGGGTTATGTTGAGTGTTACCGGTCTGAATCATTTTTATTATGTCCGTGATTTTACCGATATGCGTTGTAAACACAGCCGTGTGTTGTCTGTCATTCGTGAACGGCTTCACCGTGAGCCCAATGATGGAGACGTCTTTATAGTCATGTCTCGAAATCGCAGGATAGTCCGTATGTTTTCATTTGATAATCGTTCATATAGTCTGTTCGAAAAGAAGTTTGTAGCAGGCTATCAGTTCATGAAAGTAGAGCGGAACGGGGCAGATACTGTTTATCGGATTGCCTGGAAGGACGTGGTTTTGATTCTTGAGAATCCTATAGTTAAAACATTAAAAATCAGATAATCAATCTATTTATCCACTTGCGGTTTTGCGATTATTTTATTACCTTTAATGCTGTAAATCAAAGGTTTAAGTATGATCGATCTGCAAGATATAATTACAACAAAACGAGAGTTGTTGAGTAGGGAAACCTACTCACGCAACCCTATAAATTATAGTGCAGGTATGGCAGAGGATCAGAAAGAGCGATACATACAATACCTTGCCGAACAGAATCAGGATCTTCGGTTGACAAGTGATGCCATGAAGCTTGTTTTGGAGGATTTTATGGCTCAGATGAAGGATCTGAAGGCTCAGGTGTCCTCTATGGAATCGAAACATGCTGACCTTGAGAATCGGTTGTCAGAAGAGCATAAACTTCGCAAATCGGCTGAACGTAAGATTAAATCACTTCAGGAAAGACTTGATTATGCCCATCAGGAACGTTTTGGTGATCGACGTCAAAAGATCAAATCTAAAGCTAAGACGGGTGATTCAGACCGGAACAAGGAGAAGGATGATTATGATGGAACCGATGATACGCTTCGCACGGATTCGGTTGGTCATGTCCAATCACCGGAGGTTAAAGAGCCTTCCGGGAAAGGCCGTGATTTGTCCAATCGTCCTGACGGTTATAAAACGACGGGAGTATCCGGAGAAGTAATAGAGCATCCTTCTGACTTGACAAAGGTTCCCGGTCGCATCATTGAAAGGAGAATGGTACGGGTGTTCAGTTTCCGTACTTTCCTTACGGAAGAATGTTTTGAGATGGTTCATTATGCAGAGCCTGGTAAAAAGCCCAGGTGGGGTTATTTCCCTTCTGAAGGCCATCCGGAGGTGGTGACCAGATTCGAGGGTACTAAAGCTACTCCTGAATTTCTGCAGGCTATCGCCTATGAAGTTTATGTGAAGAATGTGACTTTCGGTCTTCTTCACCAATGGCTGACAGATATGGGCATGACCGTTTCTAAAAACACATTGCGCAACTGGCTTAAGAAAGGCAAGAAATACCTGGATGAATTGGTCTGTGTATTGAAGTCCATAGCTTTGGAAAAAGACTCGATAGTGAACTGCGATGAGACCTGGTGTAAGGTGCGTAAATATGATCACTATAAGAAGTGCTATATTTGGGTTCTGGTCAACAAGGCTCGGAAAACAGCCATTTTCTTCTATGAGAATGGCTCGCGCGGTCGTGAGGTACTTACAGACTTTTTGGGTGATGCAGAATTGAAGAGTATCATGTCCGACGGATACAATGCTTATGTGTTTATCGGCAATGATCTGAAATCAGCCCGTTTTAAAGATACTGTACACCAAGTTTGTATGTCACATGCCAAGAACAAGTTTGTCAAGGCTTCCAATCAGGGTGGTGAACCGACTGCAGAACGCTTTTCCGAAATTTTAAAGGAGTTCTTTATGAGGGAGCGTAAATACGATGATGCCGGATTAACTCC
>NZ_OBMS01000042.1:0-9047 GCF_900217715.1 Bacteroides sp. AR29 | reverse complement strand
ATGAATTTTGTATGTCAACCCTCCACTGAAATATTTCATCCTCTGCATTTCCACCTGCACATGCAGATGCTTGAACAACAGATAAGTGGCTCCCAAGGCAAAGTCCTTGGAGTCATATTCCGCTATCATCCTTAACTGCGGATGAAAGGACGGATTGTAGGTGACACCCAATGCAAAGCCATTCAGTTTGTACTCCTTGCGGTTGTTGTAAAGGTAGGAAAGATGGACACCGATCTCCTCCTTACCCGCAACGGGTATATGCTTGGAGGCGGCAATATAGAAACGACTGTAATAGCCGTTACCTTCCGTGGTGCCGACCTGGCCGCCGCCGGAGGAAGTGAACGGGTCGGACGTCCCCAGCACGACAGCCGGCATGTATTTCCAGAACTGCCCCTCCTTCAACACACGCAGACGGGCGGAAAAGTAGCGGTCCTGGTTCGTGAATCCGCTGTATCCGTATGGCTTCAATCCTAACGCCTCCGCCTTGAAGAGCGTACACGTGTAGGCCACTTCCAGAAAGGGGAAGATGGTGACATTTAGGAAGTAGTTGTAGGTATGATAGTACCAGGTGGGCGGTGTGAGCTCCTTGTTCAAGAAGTTACCGCCAACCATGAAAGTCTTGTCACGCTGCATCTCCGCAGAGGGCGCATGCAACAGCCCGGTCGTACCATACGTCAACTGGGAAAAGGCCGAAAGGGAAAGGCTGCAAAACAGAACGATAAAGAATAGCTTAAACTTCATCATCACATATAAATTCAGTCGCTGATAAAAAATGGATTGCTTTATGACATGCATCGGACATAGTACCAAAAAAAGGCGTCTGAGTCCCAGACGCCTTCATTTTTAGAGTCTATTTGTCACTTGGAGTATATTATTCCAGGATAACTACGCGGTTCAAGAAGTTCTTGCCGAACATATTGGCAGTACCACCGAATCCAACGAGTTCGAGCTGGTCTTTGTCAACACCCTGAGCAATCAAGGCATCGTAAACAACCTGAGCACGCTTTTCAGACAGCTTCTGGTTCCAAGAAGCGCTACCGGTAGCCTTGTCGGCATAGCCTGCAACCTTGTACTTCTTGTCCGGATTAGCCTTCAGAATCTTGGCTGCCAGTTCGATGTTAACCTTGCCATAGTCGTCCAGACGGGCGCTGCCAATCTTGAAGAAGATGGCACGCGGACCGGCAACTTCAACTTCCTTGGTCACTTCCTTAACTTCAGGTTTAGCGTTGGCCAGTGCATTCTTGCAGTTAGCCAGGTCAGCTTGAGCCTGAGCCAGTTCACTTCTATATCTGTTGATTTCTGCATTGACTGCGTCTTCGTCAATCTTAGAAACCGGAACGAACTTCTTACCGCCGAAGATGTAGCTAACGCCTGCGGTCAGCATACCTGTACCTTCAGCCTTGCGATGGCTGCTGATGTTACCGAAAATGGACGGAGCGATGGCACCGCGAGCTTCTACGTCAATGGCCCACTTGGTGTTGATATTGAACTTCAAGCCCAAACCGGCAGAAGCGCCGATACGTGCACGCATTTCAGCTTCACCGGCAGGAGCCATAGACTGCGAAGTACCGTCAGCATTAATTGTAACATCCACATTTTGAGATTTTGCTACAGAAATTTGAGGTCCCAAGAAACCGTAAACTTCAAAGAAACGGTTAGGATTAGCACCGGCAAACAATGTAGAAAGATTGATCATTGCATCAATGTTACCACCTACATAAGTCTTGTTGTGTTCCCAATATGCATCATCCAAACACAGATGCTGAGTAATACCGTTTACCTGAGCACGTACCCCCCAAGTCGGAGTAATCAGCTTACCAACTGATACGCTGAAATGCGGAGCAATCTTATTGAAACCGTCATTGTTGATGGCGTGGATACCACCACCTACACTGACAAAAATATTATCGCTCCATTTCGGAGTGTAGTAGTTCGTTTTTTCCTGTGCATTCAGATTTGCTGCACAAGCGCCTGCCAATAGTAAGGAGGCTATCATTAATTTACTTTTCATTTTCTCTTTAGTTTAAGATAAATTACAACTAAAACTTCTATTAATCAAGTTCACCAACACCACCACCGGCATTGCCTTCACCATGACCATGACCATGACCGTGGCTATGACCGTGACCGGGAATATCTTGATTTTCATGAACATATAATTCAGAAGTTGTATAGTCATCAACCTTGATAGAGCCTAAAGCGTCAGCATCAGCCTTAGTCACAGCTTGTTTCACAACATTATACTCAGTCGTTACAATTGTATAAGTTATAGAAGCCGTTGTTCTTGAGTTAGCATAAACAGAATACTCACCATCTTTTGTTGATTCAACATGTTCCGTATAGGTATTTTCAAGCGTATTGAAGAAAGATTCAATAGCAGCACGTTCAATAAGATCGTCTGTGTTGATCTTTTTTGAACCTTCTACAACTTTGGCACCGCTCTTTTCTACATAAGTAAATGAAGGGATAGAATACCAATAAAGTTCATAATTATCCCACACTTTTTCTTTTGTTTTTTCATTTGTAGATGTAGCGGGTACTGCAACAATCTTAGTCTCAGCATCTTCTTCCTGAAGAATGATAGTCGGAGTCAGAGTAGCAAATTGCCCAGCTTGCAAAGCAGGAACCTTAACTGTAATAGTTGTACTCAAACCATTATAAGAAGCTGTAACATCAACACTCTTAGCAGCCAGAGTAGGATTACCAGTAAATGTCAACTCTGCAGGTGCGATAGTGGCTTGGCCAGTTACATCAGTAGTAACACCATCCTCTATAGCAAGCACAATCGGACTAATAACAGCTTGTGCATTAGTAGGAGTTACATTAACGTTGAACTCTTCCTTCTCACAAGAAGTTAAAGTTGTAGCTAAAGCTACTACGGCTAACGCAAATACTGCACTTATGCCGTTTAAGAATTTAATCTTTTTCATCTCAATTAATTAATTAAAAATTTAACAATTCTGACTTAATAAAATATGGGTTAAAACTATTTTCTTCCATTATATTGTCACTAACTTCCGCTTTATACTGTCTATAATAGTACCTTTCATTACCTGCATTATAAACAATGCCCATATTAGCAGAGGTATTCACACGAGGTATATATCCTTTCCTTTTATATTTATAAGGAGGTAATGCCACTTGAAATCGGAAGCCTCCATTCATCTTTGCATGTTCTGCTTTCATTGCATAGAAACCAATCGAACAATAGCGAAAATGGCGAATCATTTCAAATTTAGCACCTTTCTCCTTCAACAAATACTGTTCTGCTTTCAGATTAAACTGAGTATTAAATTGCGGCCAATAAAAGCTACCGCCCAAAGACCAAGTAACAAGTGCTGTCGAAGGATCATATACATAGCGAAATCCGCTCCAATATCCCATTCCTGTATACCCAATCCGAGCCATTAAGGAAAAGCGTTCATCCTTAAAAGGGCGATAAAATTCGGCGTCCACTCCATATTGGTTAGCACTAAAACATCCCACAGTCACTTTACCAAACACATTATACGGTAATCTAAAACGCTGTGAAATTGTAATATGTCCTGGATGAACTTTATCTTCAAACCTTCCATACCCATCATTATAAACCGGTATTTTCAACTGTGCCGTTAATTTCATACCTTTCCATAACGAAACTTCTATCGCAGGACTCAAATCAAACAAGACCTGGTAAATCTGTGTAATCACCAGATTCTTGAAAGCTAATTGGGGATACACCAATACATCAATCTTAAACAAAGAACTATTTTTCAACTTTATTTTCCGTGCATTTTCCCAAGCATCGCCCAATTCATAGCTCACATTCCAGTCATTACGCTCCGCTTGAGGCACCGAATCCCCCTTTAGGGGACAATAATAAAGAGAAATTTGGGGTACATTATTGTCCAGAACTATTATCCGACATGACTTTTCTTCCGGAAATGACATTATATACTTTACATTATGTTTGATATGATATACAGTTTGCTGAATATCAATAGCCTTTTATGTTTATTTGTTTTTTTTCAAACAATAAAGTATCTTCCTCTTGTTTGCTATTTAATAGTTAATTGTTACTGGCTTATTATTATATTTGCCCTTTTAGCAGTACTGTATTGTGTGGTGTAAATGTTTAATAATTAATAAATTGAATACAAAAAGTAAGAATGGAAATAATTTTGGGAATTGAGAACTTGTTACTATTTTGTTACTACTAATAATAAACTGTGTATTTTTATTAAAAGAATATGAAAAAGCTATTGAAAATAAAAGAGCCAATAAAGGTGAGAACAAAAAAGTTAGTAAATGGATGTCAATCCATATATCTAGACATATATATGAATGGAAGACGACAATACGAATTCTTAAAGTTGTATATTATCCCTGAACATAATCAAGCTGACAAAAAACGAAATGTGGAAACGCTAAATTTAGCAAATGCGATTAAGTCTCAGAGGATTGTGGAAATACAAAATCAAGCTTATGGATTTAATCGTAACAGATTGTCCGATGTGAAGCTGACTGACTATATGAAATTAGTAGCAGAACAAAGTGTAAACAATAAGGTGCGAAAAAGTACAATACATGCTGTCGTATGTCATTTGAAAAGATATACACCGAATGGAATATTGTTAAGGAAGGTAGACAAAGCCTATTTATTGGGGTTTATAGATTACTTGAAGAGAGCAAAACAAATACATAGTCAAAAAGAAAAAATGTTACATGTTAACACCCAACTTTATTATTTGAAGATGCTACGTTATTGTTTGAACTGTGCTGTCTATGAAGATTACATAACTGTTAACCCAATGGATAAAATAAAGAATGAGGATAAGCCAAAACGTTGTAGAACAGAAAGGGATTATCTCACAATAAAGGAATTAACCAGATTAGTTCATACTCCTTTTTATAATACCTTATTAAAAAAAGCATTTCTATTCAGCTGTTTTTGTGGATTGAGACATTGTGATATTATTGCATTGAGATGGGAAGATATACGTTATGATGAAAATGGAAATGCACTATTGAATATCATTCAGAAGAAAACGAAAGAAGCCATATCGCTTCCACTCAGTTCAGAAGCTATAAAACATTTGCCAAACAGAGGAAATGCCCAAGAGACGGAAAAGGTATTTGCCGGATTGGTCTCATTAGGACGGAGTAATGAAATTTTGCATAGATGGGTCGAGCAGGCTGGGATATCGAAACATATAACCTTTCACACAGCACGCCATACACATGCAACAATGATGCTGACGTTGGGAGTAGATTTATATACAGTCTCCAAGTTATTGGGACATACCAATATACAGACAACACAAATTTACGCAAAGCTTGTGGATGAAAGTAAAAAGAAGGCCGTCGCTTTGATTCCTAATATAACATAAGAGCTAGTTGAATTCGAAATACAATTTGCCATTTTGTATTTTTAGTCATCACTTCGTGTTCCTAATTCACTTAAAAGATATTAGGAGCCTAATAAATGCTGCTAAAACTCATTATGTAAACTGTAAGTGTCATTGATTTGTTGATCTTTGATTAAAAAATGATAGATATTTTTTATTCATGCAAATAATTGCATTCCTATTTTGAGTTATTGGCGTTAAAATGAAGAATACTGAACATCAGCTGCTTTGGCTCCCTAAAATGGATTTTAAGATGAATGGAGGGCTATTTCAAAGAAGTGGTTTATCATTTTATGAAAAAAACTGTTTTTCTACCGAGAATAAGTTAATATCTTGTTTGCTAGATATTGTATTTTTGTTTGCCGGATATTAACTTGCTACATACAAAAAACAAGTCCTTTAGAGAAAGTATTACATAAATATCTGTATAAATGTAGGGTATTTGTATTTTCATCCTTATTTTTTTGCGGATACTTTTTCTATTTTTTCTTTTTCGCAAGAAAAGTAGATTAGTAGAAATTGCTAAAAAGTGACTATTTGACACAAAATATAACATTCTATATGACAATTGTACATCGTTAATTCAAAAGTTTTAAAATGGTAATAGACTTCATATAAACATTCAGGGGCTTTGTTAGAAGCTTTTGAAGAAAAAACGAGATTATTTCATCTTTTCATATAAAATTCTTTGGTATTATTAAAAATGTGTCTATTTTTGCACCATATTTTGTGTTATACGGACACGAAAAATGGTTGAAAAAATGAGGTATAAAAACTCTAACATAAGAAAGTGCCTAAATACTAAAACAATAGCACAGTGTGCAGCGTTCTTTTTATACTGTTTGCTCCCTTTAAAAGGAATTTGCCAAACGGGGGAAAGTACTGTAGATGCTTTAGTGAAAATGGGATTTGAAAATGTTGGATGGACAGAAGATGGCAATGAACGTGTTTATGTTCTGCAAAACTCTGCATATCGTTTGCAGGGTGTAGGCATAGGTAAGGCGGTAGATATTATTCAAAAGATGGGTTTACCGGAAGAAAAGTCATGTCGGATAATTGTTCTGGACAATAATGTACCCCAAATTTCTCTTTATTATTGTCCCCTAAAGGGGGATTCGGTGCCTCAAGCGGAGCGTAATGACTGGAATGTGAGCTATGAATTGGGCGATGCTTGGGAAAATGCACGGAAAATAAAGTTGAAAAATAGTTCTTTGTTCAAGATTGATGTATTGGTGTATCCGGAATTCTCTTTCAAGAACGTGATTATTACGCAGATTTATCAAGTTCTATTTGATTTGAGCCCTGCAATAGAAATTTCGTTATGGAAGGGTATGAAAGCCACAGCACAAGTGAAGATACCGGTTTATAATGATGGATATGGGGCTCGGGAAGGAAAGGTTCATCCGGGTTTCTTGACTCTTTCACAACGTTTTCGATTGCCTTATAACGTTTTTGGTAAATTTTCAGTAGGTTATTTTAGTGGCAACCGATATGGTGCTGATGTAGATTTCTTTCGACCCTTTAAGGATGAGCGCTTTTCTTTGTTGGCAAGAATAGGATATACGGGAGCTGGACGTTGGGACGGATTTAAGTTCCAATATGATCCTTCATTATGGCGTGTGACGTGGTCTTTGGGTGGAAATTTCTATTGGCCGCGATTTAATACACAGTTCACACTGAAAGCTGAACAGTATTTGTTGAAGGAAAAGGGGATTAAATTCGATATGATTCGTCATTTCCGTTATTGCTCAATCGGTTTTTATGCCATGAAGGCAGAGCATGCTAAAGCGAATGGAGGATTCCGGTTTCAAGTGGCATTGCCTCCTTATAAGTATAAAAGGAAAGGATATGTACCGCGTGTGAATACTTCTACCAATATGGGTATTTCTTATAATGCAGGTAATGAAAGGTATTATTATAAGGAATACAAGGCAGAGGCAAGTGATAATATAATGGAAGAAAATAGTTTTAACCCATATTTTATTAAGTCAGAATTGTTAAATTTTTAATTAATTAATTGAGATGAAAAAGAAAAGTTTTTTAAGTGGCGTAAATGCTAAATTAGCATTGGCTACAGTGGCTTTGACAAGCGTAATGTTTACAAGCTGCGAAAAAGAGGAATTTAATGTTGCGCCAGTAGAATTAGAACCTGCAAGTGCTACGGTGGCAATTACTGTATATGATTTGGCTGATGGCTCTATCGTAGAGGGTGCAAGCATTACAGAAAATGGTGCTGCTATCGCAAGCAATCCTTTTGTAATTCCTGCTGGTGCAGACGGTAAGATTGCTGCTGTAACAAGAACTTTTGCTGCAACAAAAGTAGACTATTTGGGCGGTGAAGGCCAAGCTGTTGTTCCTGCTTTGAACAAAGGACAGTTCGCTTTGATTCCGGTAAGCATTTTTATGCAACAAGAATTGAATGCAGCTAAGGATGTTGAGGTTAAGCAAGACGAAGAGTCAGTTGAACCTACTGAAGAGCCTAAAACACAAGAAGGTGGTAAAAATACTGGTGATAAGGCTAAAAATATGGATTTTACATATAAAGCAAAAGTTGGTCAGGAAATTACTAATCTTCCTGCTGTAAATGCATATATTGATGCTCTGCCTGCTACAAAAGCATTGTCTGATGCTGATGTAAAGAAAGTGTTGAAAGCTTTGGTTAAATCTTATAGCCCGGGTATTACAGAGGTAGATGCTACTAAGACAGTTTTGGTTCCTGCTCAGACGCTTGTAACGTTGAATACTGTTACTGAATACGAAACTTCTGATAATACAATTTCTACTATTGTAGATGGTAAATTGTATACTATTCCTAATGTGAAGATTAAGAAGGTCGTTAGGACAGTTGTAACTCCTTCCTTTACTCCAATAAATCATGGTCATGGTCATGGACATGGTGGTGATAACAATGCCGGTGGTGGTATCGGTGACGGTGCAGCTTACTAAAATCGTTTTAGTTAGTATTTAATTTAAAACTAAAGGAATAATGAAAAGTAAATTAGTAATAGCCTCCTTATTATTAGCAGGCGCTTGTGCAGCAAATCTGAATGCACAAGAAAAAACGAACTACTACACTCCGAAATGGAGCGATAATATCTTCGTGAGTGTAGGTGGTGGTGTCCACGCTATCAACAATGATGGTTTCAATAAATTGGCTCCGCATTTCAGCGTATCAATTGGTAAGTTGATTACTCCGACATGGGGTGTACGTGCTCAGTTCAATGGTGTTACTCAGCACTTGTGTCTGGATAACTCATATTGGGAACATAATAAGACGTACTTTGGTGGTAACATTGATGCAATGATCAATCTTTCTACATTGTTCGCAGGCGTTAATCCTAACCGTTTCTTCGAAGTTTATGGATTCTTGGGTCCTCAAGTGACTGTTGCAAAGTCAGCTAATGTGCTGATTCAAAACGATGGAACAATGATTCCTGATGGAGATGAAAAGGCTAGAGCACGTGTAGGCGCTTCTGCTGGTTTGGGCTTGAAGTTCAATATCAACACTAAGTGGGCCATTGACGTAGAAGCTCGCGGTGCCATCGCTCCGTCTGTATTCGGCAATATCAGCAGCCATCGCAAGGCTGAAGGTACAGGTATGCTGACCGCAGGCGTTAGCTACATCTTCGGCGGTAAGAAGTTCGTTCCGGTTTCTAAGAT
>NZ_OBMS01000027.1:0-71366 GCF_900217715.1 Bacteroides sp. AR29 | reverse complement strand
TGGGCCGTTACCCCGCCAACAACCTAATGGAACGCATCCCCATCGATGACCGAAATTCTTTAATAGTTCTACCATGCGGAAGAACTATGCCATCGGGTATTAATCTTTCTTTCGAAAGGCTATCCCCGAGTCATCGGCAGGTTGGATACGTGTTACTCACCCGTGCGCCGGTCGCCATCAAACTTAGCAAGCTAAGTTCATGCTGCCCCTCGACTTGCATGTGTTAAGCCTGTAGCTAGCGTTCATCCTGAGCCAGGATCAAACTCTTCATTGTAAAAGTATCGTGACTGCGCAAATTAAAAATTAAAGTGCGGCAGCTTAATTATCTGTCCAGGACGCTCGAATTCAAAAAGTTTATCTTTACCTAATCTATATAGAATAAGTATTGACGGTTCTTTTGTTTTACCCAGGTACGACGCGCCTTAATCATTAGTTTCCAATTATTAATTTGCGAAGCACCTGCTCTTGTACTACTTGTATTGTTTATGTAAATCTGTTCAAAGATCGCTTGTTTCACGATTGCTGTTCTTTTCAGAAAGCGGATGCAAAGGTAAGAACTTTAAAGCATATCTTCCAAATATTTTCGGAAGTTTTTTTATTTTTTTCTTTTTTCTCTTTCCTCGTCGTCTCTCTTGTCGAAAGGGAGGCAAAAAGAAAAAGGAAGAAAAAAAAACCGGTCACCGTTTCTTGAAAGAAGAATGTCAACTCGCGCTGCTTTCGTTTTCAAAAGCGGGTGCAAAGGTAAGAACTTTAAAGCATATCTTCCAAATATTTTCGGAAGTTTTTTTTATTTTTTCTTTTTTTCCTGTATTTTCAAATCCTTTAAACAAGGATAAGAAAAGCAAAACAAGAAAAGTTCTTTTTCTTTGCGAGTCGGACTGCAAAGATAAGGAGAATTATTAATAAGTTCCAAATGTTTTTCGAAAAATATTTTTATCTCTTTTTATTTCTCTGTGTCACCTTCCACACTTCTGTTTCAGTATTTCAATCTTACCACTTTCCTTCTCTTGGAAAGCGGGTGCAAAGGTATAGGTTTTAGCAATACAAGCCAAACATATTTACCATTTTCTTTTAATAAAAATGAAACTTTTTTTATAACTTACTGATTCATAAACGCATTTCGAGTGAACAATTTTGGAAAAAGGGAAAAGAGAGAAAATAACTACACATTATATATATATGCGTGCGCGCGAAGAACGCGGAGAAAGAGAATAAAAACATTTCATAAGTATGCCGGATTAGGTGGTGCAGGCTCCGTCAAAATTGTCGCCGCATCAAAGCAGGGACACTGTTTCACCCACTCTTCCGGCTCTATCTCCCCGTTATGGTTCAGGTCGGGGCTCAAGTCGCGGTGACCGCACAGCCGGGAACCGGGATAATCCTTCAGCAACAGCAACACAAGCACACGCAGGGAGTGCCTTTGGAAAGGGGTGCGTGTATCGGCAGGGCGACCACACTCGTCAAGACCGCCTTCGTAACAGACACCGATGCTACCTGCATTCCAACCCCGGACATGGGCACCAGGCAGGGCCAAGGGACGCAGGGACTTGATGTCACCGTTCTTGCGGATATAAAAATGATAACCTGCGCCGGAGAAGCCCCGGCGCAGGTGGTCTGTCGTCAAGTCGTGCTCCGTATAGCAGCGGTCGCAGCGGGTGGCGGAACAATGGACGACGATAAGATTGATGAATCTCATGAGAATTAAAAATTAGAAATTAAAAATTAAAAGTGAAGGAAACCCGCTACACTATCATGGCATGGGCGCTCAAGGCACCAATAAGCGCGGAGGCTACAGCGATTATCACTTTCAGAATCTTATCCCAAACAGATGATTTTGTACTCATAAAATTAAGGATTAATAGTTAAGAATTAATGGTTAAGGATTAGTGATTAAGGATTAAGGGCTAATGATTAATGGTTAATCATTAGGGATTGATTAGCGATAAGCGATTTGCTTGTGTTCATTAACCATTAATCACTAACCCTTAATCATTCCTTCTTTATCCCAGCGGATTTTCGCCCTGGTCGCCGTCGTCGCCGGAGCCGCCTCCGGAACCACCGCCTTGATTGCCGCCGCCGGAGCCGCCCTCCTCGGGCTTGTCGAGCACAAAGCCCACATTCGCCGGGCTGCGGGTCACGGCGGTACTGCCGTTCACCAGCTTCAGCTCCTTGTCAGGGATAAAGCGGATATTCACCTTCGAGATATTGCGCACCGTACATTTGTCCGAGGCCTCCATGCCGGGACAGCGGAACGTCATGTGGAAAGTGCCCAGCTGGTTCAGCTTCACCTTGTCGCCGTTGGCAAGGTTGCCTTGAATCTCCTCCACCAGGGCTTCGATGACGTGCTTCACGTCGCCCTTCGTCATGGCACAGTTTTTCTGAATGGAGGCGGCAAGGACATCGATGTCCACGGTGCCGCAGGTCTTGGGTTTCTGACGGAGATAGTACAACATGGGCGAAGCCGGGTTGCTCACGATTTTACGGCGCTGGAAGCGCTCTACAATTACATCCATAAATTTGAAAAGTTAAGGTTTAAGTTAAGAAAAATGAGTTATAAGAGAGAAGTGGGTAAGGGAAGGGATAGGGCGCCCGAATCAATGATTATTCCTTTTCTTAAGCACATTACAAAGATACAACATTAAGAAGCGGAAGTCAAGTGTTTTGCCATTTTTTTTACTACAAAAAACACGGAGACACAGAGTTTTTCAAGCAATAAGAAAAATCTCCGTGTCTTTGTGTCTCTTATTCTATAAATTTCCATCCATCACTTTGCATTCCTCGTCAGCCACTCCAATGGTGGTATGTAGTCCACCAGTTTTGTCATGCTTTGGTTATGATGGAAATAGACTTCACCGGTTTTGCCATTACGGTGCTTGGCTATGATGACGATACCCAGGCCATCGGTGGGATAAGTACTCTTCTTATCGACGGTCTTGCCGTAGAGGGCAGGGCGGCAAAGCAGCATTACCATATCCGCATCCTGCTCTATGGCGCCGCTCTCGCGCAGGTTGCTCAGGGTGGGGCGATGGTCTATGCTACCGTCGCTCGCCCGGTTCAGCTGGCTCAGCAGCAGTACGGGGATATCCAGCTCCTTGGCCAGCAGCTTTGCCTTGCGGCTTGCCTGCGCCACTTCCTGCTCGCGGTTGCGGTTTTTCTGGTCACTCCTCATGTCACATAGTTGCAGATAGTCCACAATCACCATGTCACAGCGATTCTTGCTCTTCAGCAGGCGGGCGGAAGAACGCACGCGGTCCATGCTCGTCATCGGATGGTCGTCTATCAGTATGGGCAACCGCGACAACTCGGCAGACGCCTCATGCACCTGCCTCACCTCGCCGGGTGTGAGCTGGCCGCTGCGCAGGTGTTGCGGGTCTACCCCCTCCGTAGCTGCAAGCAGCCAGCGGTCTCCCAGGCGCTCGCCTTGCATTTCGAGGCTGAAGACCACCACATGACGCCCCGCCATGGCAGCGGCACGGGCCAGGTGGAGGGCAAAGGCCGTCTTCCCCACCGACGGACGGGCAGCAAGGATGTTCAAGTCGCCGCGCTGCCAGCCCGCCGTAACGTGGTCCAGAGCGTCAAAACCCGTAGGGATACCCGTAATGCCGTTGCATCCGTGCTCCATACGCTGCTCCACCTCGGCAAGCGTGTCGTCCATCAGCCGGTCTATGGAGCGAAGGTGGTCGGCTACGCCGCTCTCGTCCTCCAGCCCCTCCAGCAGTCGATGGGCTTCCACCAGGATGTCGTCAATATCCATCGACTCGTCGGCACTGAACGCCAGCAGTTGCTGGAATCCCGTACGCATGATACGCCGCGTGTGCAATTGCCTAAGGATGAGCGCATGATACTCCAGATGAGCACTGGAGCTGACCTTCGAGCTGATGCGTAACAGTTCGTAAGGCCCGCCCACGGCATCGAGTTTGCCACGGGCTGCCAGTTCGTTCTTCAGCGTGATGGTATCTATGGACTTTGCGCTGCGATACATCGATTGCAGGGCGGCAAAAATTTCCAGATTCTTCTCCTCGTAGAACATCTCGGGACGAAGTTTGTCCACCACCAGAGGCATGGCAGCGCGCTCTATCATGCAGGCACCGATGACAGCTTCTTCGAGGTCACTGTCGTGGGAAAAAGTAGTTTCAGTCATCATATTCATTTTCAAAAGATTTGTCCGCCAGATAGGTGGCGGCTTGTTTACAATATTTTTGGTTGTTCAGATGGTCGTAATATTCGTCGATGTTGTCCAGTGCCCGCTGTTTCTCGCCTACCGTCAATTTTTTCCATTCGCGACGGGCCCGGCCGATGTTTACCTTGGGATGCTCGGTGATGTCATGAAACTTTTCCCAGAAGATGCAGAAGTCCTCTCCCACCCCAGCCACCGGCGCTGCCTTCTTCTTCCGCGGGGCTGCTTTAGGACGGGCATTGCCAGTAAGGAAATCATAATCGGGGATACGGATGTGCATCACGTAGGGGTTGGCCACCCGCTCCACGATGCCGGCGTCGAACATCTTGTTGAAGAAGTAGCGCGTACGGTTGCGGGGCCACCCCAATATCTCCATCCAGCGGGCCAGGGAAAGTACGGACTCGCCACGTACACAGTCGAAAAGGTGTCCCCTGACGTTGCAGGTCACCGTGCTGTAGTTGACGTGTGTCAGCACAAAGACAAAGGCTTCGAAGGCATCGGCGGCTTTCTCTCCGGTTTTCATATTCATTTGTTCCTCAAACAAGGCTTTGGGGAAGAGGAGATAGCCTTTCTTCAGCATCTCCGTTGTCATGGGTCTCATTTCTTTTTCCATTTTTGTCTATTCTTAATTCGATAATGCGACAAAGGTAAGGGACCAGCCAGGGGGATACAAATAAGCAGTTAGAATCGGCTAAAAATTAATGAAATACATAAGGTGGCGAGAGAGGGGTTCACCTCATCCTCCACCACCCTATATAATAATATACTAAAATAATCAGAATGTATTAGAAATACATTCTCTATTTCGCATATTTTTTAGAGACCAGAAGATACGGATTTTTCACGGTCATATCCTTCACGTGGTCGGGCATCCCCCAGTAGCTCAGGAGGATGCCTATCTGTACGGGGGTGAGGTGGGCAGTCCTGGTGGTATAGCCCTGGTCCGTCAGGTCCTTCAGCAGGCAAGCGTGTTCCGCAATGGAACGGCGCAGGGCCTTTACGGCCGAGCAGGCATACGCGTAGTTTGGGTAATAGGCCACTGCCACATCTGCAATGCGATGGCATCCCTCGAGCAGCCATTCAAAACTTTGTTCTTTTATCATTTTGCATATATTTATTAATAAAACATGTTGCAAAGTTAGAATGGGAGGGAAAACTGGGAAAGTTCGAGTGGCAATAAGAAAACTTGCTCAAGAAAAATGAATGTGTCAAAACGGTTGATGACACACCCTCACTGTCTTATTGATAAAAGCAACACTTTCATACTATAATAGGGAAGCACACATTTTGCGTATTTCATGTAACTTATCGGTCAGCGATTTTTCTTTAAGAGAGACAGCCATATTATATCTCGCCTGCCTATTAACGAGGAGTTCCGCACTAATCCCTAAGGCTGCTTCTACCATAAGAGCGAAGTCACTGGTTACGTCTCCCTCTCCCTCTTGAAGTACCCCAGCACCGTGGCCGGTGTAAGACAGCAGCGTTCCACACTTTTCAGGCGGCTCTGAAAAGTATATCGGGAGCATAGCACAAGGCAGAACCAAGTATAGTTCAAGCTACGGTGCAAGCGGTGCTGAAGGTGGTCGAAAAAACGGGAAACACGGGCAAAGAAGCTAGCGATACGCTCGCGGGGGACAAAACGGGAAGGCTGTGCGGCAGCATTACGGGAGCGCTTGGCGGTACGTTCCATCTGTGCAAGGGTATACTCCAGTTGCTCGATGTCATTGCGGGTGTTCTCCATGGTTTGTTCCAATTTCTCGCGTCGTGCCTGCTGCTTGGTATATCGTTCTTTTCTGTCAGCGATTCGGTTTTTGAGGTCTTCTGCGGTGAGGTTTATTCCTTTGTTCTGGATTGATTTCATTATAAACGTCTGTTTTATAGTTGTTTGTCTGTATATAAGTTCACGAAAACACATCATCCGTCTGCACCGAATGCATAATGCATAAAGGGCAAACGGATGATATATCAGGAGCAAATGTACGATGAATATTGCAGATAAAGTTCTTAATGACCATTAAGTCTTGTTATAAAACATGATATTATCTACTGCAAATTTGGAGATTATCAGAAAACACGTACCTTTGCAATGTGTTTTTCATAGTATTAGATTTAAGGTTAACAAAAGATTGGCTGTCTGGGATAGATAGCCTTTTTTTTTGAGCATATATCAACTGAAAACGACAAGCGTCGATCAATCACAGCAAGCACATGACTATTCTGAAACCGGACGAATTGTAAATCCCCAAAAACGTTCAAAATCAATCAAATCAGCGGCTTCTTTTTCCACTACTTCCAAGAAACAAAAATATTCTCCAGAAAGAATACTACCGCTCCAATAGCATCCGCGAATTCCATTTTTCTCTGCTTTTGCACCTCTACGATAACCTGCCGCCGGAAACACAAGGGTATTGGTGACAGAAGTACCCGGAAGGGTATAAGAACACTTACGTCCACTATTACCACTGTTAGAAAACCAGCTGTTTTCCAAGTTCAGCATAGCAGTAATGTTTTTCAATTCCTTCTTGTACACCGGTAATCGCCAATTGCCTCCAAGCTGCACATGGCAGATATCATGCTCTGTACCACTTATATTACTGGATGTAACAGTGAACACATAATCAGCATCAGCCTTACTGGTCATCAGTCCCGAAGCATCCCCCCAGCCGAACGCATTCCACTTGGTACCAATAGAGCAGGCGGAATAACCATTCGTAGCACTTTCAATGATACCTGTGGGAGCCACATAAGGAGAATCGACAGTACCTTCAACTGCCGTCTCTTCAGCCGTAGCTATATGAAAAGCAACAGTCGTAGTAGGAGTCTGACTAGATTCCTCTCCCGTTTTCGTAGCAATAAGATTACCGGTAGCCCAATAAATAGGAGTAGCGGAAGACTCTATACTACCGTCCTTATTTATGCCCATATAAAGGGCAACAATCCACTCGTTTTCATAAATACCGATAGAACTTTGCGGAGCATCGACTCTCGTTATGGGAGAAGAAGTGGGCAATATACTGCCACCGTCTTTGTCGGGAAGGACAAGTTCCTTACCGTTAAGCTCTTCTGCAGTCAGAGTATGGAAATATTTCACAACTTTGGGAATACAAAACCAGATGGGTTTACCACTATACGCATTCAAATCAGTTAATATAACGGCCTTACCGTTGGCAATGGCAGTACCTCCCAAAGCTATCTGCCTGCCTGAAGCATCATCTTTCCAGGTACCGACCTCCAAAGGTAAATCGTTATAATCATAAGTAGACGCACTGATAGTCGTCTTGACCGTAATAGGAGTGAATTCTTCCATATCCGCTACAGCTGTATACATTTTACCGGCAGTAAGGATACATGAAGGTGAAACAATGGCTTTATAGTATTTTCCATCTACCTCGGCTGCAACCGTCAGATTGCTCAGAGTGCCAGGAAGGACATGCAAGTAGACTGTGGCAGACGGATGGTCATCCGAGGAAAGAGTAAAAGAACCACTCAGAGAAAGGGTGCCTTCTGTTTCTGTCGTATATGTAGGCACAAGGTCACCTCCATCACTCGAAGTATGTGTAATATCAACGTTCGCCCGACTGACTAAACCGGAGGAAGCAGCAAACATAACACTACTCACCGATGCGCCGGAAAGAGCCCGGGTAGTGGGAAGCCCCTCAATATCCATGTCCTTGACACTGGTAGAAGATTCCAACGGAAACAGTAAAGTCACCTTCAAAATAGAAGTAAGATGTGAAAAATTAAAGTTCAGCGTATGACTGTCTGCATTGTATGGACTCACAGCGGCCATGTAGACCTTATTTTCATCCGGAGCACCACCCTTCTGGCCCGTCATATCCAATGGGATGGACGTGGCAGCGAAAGCGCTACCTTCCGAAACATTCAGCGACGGATAGACACCATAGTAGGATATACCCTCCGCAGGAGTTATTTTACCCGTAAAGGTAGCCGTGTGGGCATCGGTAGCAAGCTCTGTCAAGGTAAACATAGAAGGGGGCAGTTTTTCCGTTCCGCCAAGTACGGAAAAAGTTTCGGCACCGGTATCCAAAGAGCGCCAGACTATCTTCAGTTTACCACCACTTGTGTCCTCATCGAATCCTAATCTAGTAGTGATACCATTACGAGGCATTTCCGCTCTGGCAGTTACTGTAATCTTACCTTCTCCGGGAGAAGGAGGAATCTCCACCGAAGCAGTATCATCACTGCATCCGGAAGCCCCCCAACTGAAAATTACGGCAAGGAGGTACATAAGAACTTTTTTCTTTTTCATACTAATTTATATTTAAAAAGGATATTATTCTTGTCAATAGATTCACCGTAATGGAAGGAGGCTAAAAATAACAGTGTTTTCATTCTGTTCTGCAACCAGTGTAATTACTTACCAAGTAACGGCAGGCAATATTCCGCACGAAAAGGGAAAGCGTTTCTAAAACGTGTCATTTAGGGTCAACAACGAAGTTCTCAAAAAAAATGGAGACAATAGTGAGGCTTTCTGCTTTCAAGACAAAGGAAGTAGAAATAAGGTGTTGTATGCCTAAGGATATAGAAATACCGAAATAGAGTATGTCGTTCAGAGTCTATTCTATTTTTTACTTGCCAGCTTGTTGTTTTTATAAAAATTGTTTGCCTTTTTAATGAAAATACACCATATTTGCAAAGAAATAGATGCCGTTACTTGGTAAGTAATTACACCGATAACACTTTGGATTATAAAGCACTACTTATCGTTTTATCCCTCCCTATCACATTTTATCACAGAAGAAATCAGCTTGCGGTTGACATCGTCCAGCCGCCCGTACTCGAAGGGTTTCAGATAGGTCTCCGTCACCCGCACGGAGGAGTGCCCCAGTGCTTGGCTGATAAGACCGACGAGCATACCGCGATGGAAGGCAAGCGTGGCCCAGGTATGCCGCGCCGTGTACGAGCTGACTTTGACGCCCGGAAGAAGCCGCCCGGCAAGCAAACACAAACTCCGGTTGAAACGCCGCAGAGCCTGCTGGTATAGGCGATAATCCCCTCCGTACCCACTGCGCCCTCCGGCATCGGTATGCAAGATAGGAAACAAATAGGCAGATGAGGGATTATCGTCCCGATACGCATAAATCAGGCGAAGTGCCTCACGGGGAATACGGAGTGTAATCTGGCGACCGGTCTTATGACGGCAGTATACCAGGCGACCGTCGCGGACATCGCACTTGCGCAGATGGGCCAGGTCGATGAAGGGCATGCCGCGAAGCAGGAACATCAGCAGGAAATAGGCCAGTACACGCTTCTGCGCCACGGTCAGCTCCGCATCCGAGTCCGCATCGTACAGACGCTGCATCTGGCGAGCCGTAAGCGCGCGCTTGGTGCAGGGAACCACCTTGGTATAAACTCCGTCGAAAAGCCGGGGATTGTGGCTGGTGCTGCCAGGGGGAGTCCAGCGATTGTAGACGGCACGAAGCGTGCGTAAGTAGGTGGAAACCGTGTGGAGGCTCAACTGGCGCCCCAAAAGCCATGTCTCGTACTCCTTTAGCCGTCCAGGTGTGAACACCACCGACATCAGAAGCTCTCCCCCATCCGAAAAACGGACAAAGGAATGGAGCGTACAAAGGTAGACGTGCACCGCCGGAAGCTTGCGCTCATCATTCAGTTCCTTGATTACCTGCATCATGTAGAGCGACAGTTCTGCCGAATCCACATCATTCCCGCTCCCACTCTCTTTCTCTTTTAATGTTGAAATCATAAGTGATTGTTTTAAGTCTGCACCCCGACATGGGGCACAAACTCAAAACTAAGGAATATCGATAAGGTTTGCTACAACGGAAGAAAGAAAATTCATTTTCATTCTTTTTACATTAACAATACAAAGCGTGAAAAAATAAACAGGTCTTTTAAACCATGTTATAAGTTGCGGCTTCTATACCCGATAATTTGGAATTCAATGAAAATACCGTACCTTTGCAATGTGTTTTTCATAGTATTAGATTTAAGGTTAACAAAAGATTGGCTGTCTGGGATAGATAGCCTTTTTTTTATGCCCGCACCATTCGATTCATCCAATTAGTATCAATTCACTTTATACAACTTTTTAACCCACCAAAAGTGTTTTTAAACCCCAAAAGTTGTAGATTATAAATACTATGTTTATATTTGCAACATGAAAAAAGCGCTCGAGAAAATGTAGTATCTACAACTCGTCTGTGAAGTAGGTGGCGGTTGTGATATAGACAGCGTTCATAAGACAAACAAGCAAGCAATCTACAACAATAAAAATATGAAAGTTAGACTTATGACGAAAGTTAGTGCTGCAACCCTCATTTCAGCAATTGCCTGCAGCATATTCACGGGATGTACCGAAAAAGACCTATACAATCCCGAACGTGGAAAAACAGAACTAAAGCCGGAGAGCGAATACTTTGACTTTGCAACAACAGCCCAGGTAGCTTTTGACGTGAATTATGGAAAAATCGCAGGAGGCGCATTAATAGAGGTGTTTACAGAAGACCCCATCACCTATCAGACAAACAACCTCTACTCCATCAACGGCGAAGCGGTTTTTAAAATCTTTGCAGATGCAGACGGACGCTTCACCGGCAACGTAGAACTGCCCAAAGCGACAGAAAAGGTATATATCATCTCACAAAGTTGGGGAGCCCCCATGTATGTGGAAGCAGATGTGGAAAATGGCAAAGTGGTGGTAGATATGACCGAAAATAATGCCAACACCCGCTCAACTGCCATGACACGTGCAAAATCCAACCTGACTATCGACCTAAAGGATAGGAAGGAACGGGTATACTCCATCGTTGGATGGGGACAATCTCACGGTGAGATTATTGATAATAATGACATTGTAACTACGGGAAATTTCAATGACGGAACTTTAAAGCAGTTACAACACACACTGTGGAAAGGTTATGACAGCAAACCCAGCAATCTGGACAACAGAGCTTTGGTGAGCGATACAAAGCATGTGAACACCACCATTGCCCAAGCATATATCAACAACCAGGGACAACACGTAACGATTACCGATGCAGAACTGTATCTGACCTTCCTGACCGAACGTGCCGGTTACCTGACTTCCATCGGCTATTATTACTACAAGACCAATGAAATTCCCAACAGCCCTGACAAGGTAGACAAATTCATTATCATTCCCAATGCATCCATTGCAGGAGACGACCCGTATACCGGATGGTCTGGAAGTGGTAACAAATATTCCCGATATGACGCTCCCATACAGAAGAATACAAAAATACAACTTCTGTATCAGGACGAAAACGGTAATGTCTCCACCAAATTCCCGGCAGGATATACCATAGGATATTTCATCATCCCCAATGGATATACCCCCAATAAAGGTATCGACTACTCTATAAATTATATATATTCCAATAAAGAATGGAACAAGATATATGCAGGCCAACAAGCTCGCTTTATCTCCCTCTCCACCAGCAACGGCACGGTAGTCTACGGAGTAGAAGATGGCGATGATACCAGCTACGAAGACATACTGTTCTGTATCGATGCCAACCCCAATGAAGCCATTCAAGACCCGGACCGTCCGGTCATAGACCCGGAAGAGCCTACGGTGACGAGCTCCGAAACAACCTACCGCACGTATGCCTACGAAGACATCTGGCCCAATGGCGGTGACTATGACTTGAACGACGTGATTATCGAACACAAACGGGCCATTTCATTCAACAGCAACAATTATGTGCTGAAGGTGGAAGACACCTTTGTACCCGTACAGCAAAGTGGTGCCGCCACATACTCCAACGCATTTGCCGTGCAATATGTGGCCAGCCAGCGAGGCAGCATAGAACTGCCTGCCGGAGCAGTCGATGAAACAGAGACCTCTTCTGTCATCCTATTCCCCGATGCAAAGTCTGTGCAGGGCAACGAATTTACCGTAACCCGTACATTTGCAGACAACACATTGCCTAAGAAGAATCTGGAGAGCGACTTGAACCCGTTCATCATTGCCCAGTATACAGCCGGAGCCGACAACCGGACAGAAGTGCATCTGCCCAAGAAGAAAGCGACCGGTAAAGCCAACGCAGAGCAAATCGGAGCCGAAGACGATGCCTACTACATCAACAAGGACGGCAAATATCCATTCGCCATCATGCTGCCGGCCACAACCGGCACGGAAGGCCCCATCCGGTTCACTCCGGCAAAGGAAACCGTACGCATCGACCTGGAGTATCCCGATTTCGCCAAATGGGTAGAGTCCAATGGTGCCACCAATAATGACTGGTATCTCTACTACCAGTCGTCCAAAGAGTGAAATCCTACGACATTCCTTAAAGAAGAGCCGCGCAATAGTTGCATTTGCGCGGCTTTTTCATGCATGACCATTACCGTTATGAAATTATTTTTTCTACATTTGCATCCGCTAAAAGGAAACAAAACCGCATCAGGCTGAAAAAAACATGAGGAATACATCACCCGCCGCACCTACCATCCGCTTCCGCCGCTGGAGCAGAAAAGCCTACGCTGCATTTGCCAGCATAGGACGGTGTGTCACCATCGGTTGCCTGCGCAAAAGCGTGGCAGACAGCTCTCTGTCCAAACAGAAGACTGCGGGAACCGCCGGACATGCCGGATGCGGGGAAGAGAGTACCTGGAAAGGAGAAACGGAAGGAAGGGAAACCGACACCGGCATTCCGCTGGGTAGCAGCAGCGTCCTGACAAGTATCCTCACGGAGCCGGGAACGAACCGGCACATTCTTTTTGAAACACAATTCATCCGCCCCTGCGGGAATACGGGCGGACAAGACACATATAGCCTGAAACAAAAGAGAACAAGAGGTACGGATTACCGGAAGCCATGCAGCAGAATGACGAGCTGCACCGCCCCGGCAATCCGTACCTCTGTCTTTATCCATGAACATAACCCAAGAAAGATATGACCCTACAGAAATTAAAGGAACAAGTGCTGCGCGGCAGCCACATCAGTAAGGAAGAAGCCGAATGGCTGGCTGTGCAACCCGACAAGGAAGCGCTATACGAAGCTGCCCACGAGATAACCCGGGCCCGAGCCTCGGAGGAGTTCGACATGTGCTCCATCATTAATGCCAAGTCCGGACGATGCCCGGAAAACTGCAAGTGGTGTGCACAGTCGTCGCACTACAAAACCCAGGCAGACGTGTACGACCTGGTGGACAAAGAAGAATGCCTGCGGCATGCCCTGCATAATGAAGCCCAGGGCGTGGCACGTTTCTCGCTGGTGACCAGTGGACGGAAGCCCTCCTCCAGAAACATGGAGAAACTGTGCGAAGCCGCCCGGCACATGCGCCGGCACTCGTCCATCCAGTTGTGCGCATCACTGGGACTGCTCAACGAAGACGAAATGCGGGCACTGCACGACGCAGGCATCACCCGCTATCACTGCAACCTGGAGACAGCCCCCTCCTACTTTCCCCAACTGTGCAGCACGCACACGCAGGAAGAGAAGCTGCGCACCCTGCAAGCCGCCCGCAACGTAGGCATGGACATCTGCAGCGGCGGCATCATCGGCATGGGCGAGAGCATGGAGCAACGCATCGAATTCGCCTTCACACTGCGCGAGCTGGAAGTACAGTCCATCCCCATCAACCTCCTGAGCCCCATCCCCGGCACACCGCTGGAACGGCAGGCACCACTCAGCGAGGAGGAAATACTGACCACCATCGCCCTCTTCCGCTTCATCAACCCGACAGCTTTCCTCCGCTTTGCCGGAGGACGCTCGCAACTGAGCAAGGAGGCCGTGAAGCAAGCGCTGCACATCGGCATCAACTCCGCCATCGTGGGCGACCTGCTGACAACGCTCGGCTCGAAAGTGTCGGAAGACAAGGTACTGATAGAAGATGCCGGATACCGGTTCTGCGGCTCGCAGTTCGACAGAGAGCACCTATGGCACCCCTATACCTCCACAACCAACCCGCTACCGGTGTACAAGGTGAAGCATGCCGAAGGCGCCACCATCACCCTGGAAAGCGGAGAAACACTCGTAGAGGGAATGTCGTCGTGGTGGTGCGCCGTCCACGGGTACAACCACCCTACACTGAACCGGGCGGCAGAGGAACAGCTGGGCAAGATGTCGCATGTGATGTTCGGAGGGCTGACACACGACCCTGCCATTGAACTGGGCCAGTTGCTGCTACCGCTTGTCCCGCCGTCCATGCAGAAGATATTCTATGCCGACTCGGGCTCGGTGGCAGTAGAGGTGGCCTTGAAAATGGCCGTGCAGTACTGGTATGGCAAGGGAAAGGCGAAGAAGAACAATTTTGTGACTATCCGTTCGGGCTATCACGGGGATACATGGAATGCCATGTCTGTCTGCGACCCGGTGACGGGCATGCATTCGCTGTTCGGGGCATCATTGCCGATGCGCTATTTCGTGCCGCAGCCGCGCTCGCGCTTCCACGGCGAATGGGATGAACGGGATACGGTGGAACTGCGGAAACTGGTAGAGGAGCATCACGAGGAACTGGCAGCGCTTATCCTCGAACCTGTGGTGCAGGGCGCTGGCGGCATGTGGTTCTACCACCCCCAGTACCTGCGCGAAGCGGCACAGATATGCAAGGAACATGGCCTGCTGCTGATATTCGATGAGATAGCCACGGGCTTCGGACGGACGGGAAAACTCTTTGCCTGGGAGCATGCGGGTGTAGAACCGGACATCATGTGCATAGGAAAGGCCATAACGGGCGGATACATGACGCTGTCCGCCGTACTGACGACGAATGAAGTGGCGGATACCATCTCCAACCATACGCCGGAGGTGTTTATGCACGGACCCACCTTTATGGGAAACCCACTGGCATGCGCCGTAGCGTGCGCTTCGGTGAAGCTGCTGACCTCGCCCGAATACGACTGGCAAGGCAAGGTGACTCGCATCAGCCGGCAACTGCAAGAAGAGCTTGAACCGGCACGCCGATTACCGCAAGTGACGGATGTACGTGTGCTGGGAGCCATCGGGGTGATTGAGACAAAAGAACCCGTAGACATGGCGTGGATGCAAAAACGCTTCGTTGAGGAGGGAATCTGGGTACGCCCGTTCGGAAGATTGGTATACCTGATGCCTCCGTTCATTATAGAGCCGGAACAGCTGAGGAAGCTGACGGGGGGATTGATGAAAATTATAAGAATGTGCTAATATGCTAATGTGCCAATTGGCTGCGCAATGTTTACGCTGCGCTATCACGCCGCAGGTCATTGGCATATTAGCACATTGGCACATTAGCACATTAAAACCACATTGGCACATTTTAAAAGAATTATGAATGCAATAGAATATATGCAGCAAGAGCTGCAAACATTGAAAGAACACAGCAACCTGCGCCGCCTGCCGCAACTGACACACGAGGGACGCACGGTTATAGCCGATGGCCGGCATATGCTGAACCTTTCGTCCAACGACTACCTGGGCCTGGCTGCCGACCGCCAGCTAAAGGAAGAATTCCTGCAGACACTGACACCGGACACCTTCCTGCCGACTTCCTCCTCCTCCCGCCTGCTGACGGGGAACTTCGGGATTTACGAAGAACTGGAGACGGAACTCGCCACACTTTTCGGCACAGAGACAGCACTGGTGCTCAATAGCGGCTATCATGCCAATATGGGGATTCTGCCCGCCGTGAGCGATGCACAAACCCTAATACTGGCAGACAAGCTGGTGCATGCCAGCATCATCGACGGCATCCGCCTATCCACCGCACGCTGCATCCGCTTCCGCCACAACGACCTGGTGCAACTGGAACGCCTGCTGGAACAACACCATGCAACATTCCGGCAATTGATTATCGTCACAGAAAGCATCTTCAGCATGGACGGTGACCAAGCCGACCTCACGGCATTGGTGCATTTGAAAAAAAGATACTCCAACGTACTGCTCTATGTGGACGAAGCCCATGCATTCGGCGTAAGGGGACTGCGCGGCCTGGGCTGCGCCGAAGAAACCGGATGTATCCGGGATATAGATTTCCTCGTGGGCACCTTCGGCAAGGCGGCTGCGTCTGCCGGTGCATACATCGCCTGCTGCCGGACGATACGCGAGTATCTCGTCAACCGGATGCGAACCCTTATCTTCACCACGGCATTGCCTCCGACAAGTATTGCCTGGACACTGTTTATCGTACGGAAACTTGCCGGAATGCAGGACCACCGCGAGCATCTGGCAAGAATCAGTCGGACACTGCGCGAAGCATTACAAGCCAAGGGGTACGGATGCCCCAGCGCAAGCCATATCGTCCCCTTGATTATCGGCCCCAGTGCCGACACCGTGCTGTGCGCAGAGCTGCTGCAGAGGCATGGCTTTTATGCACTGCCGGTACGCCCGCCCACGGTGCCCGAAGGGACATCACGCATCCGCTTCTCGCTGACGGCAGACATACGGGAAGATGAGATTGGAGAACTTATACCCCTTATTCCCCTAAAGGAAGAGAGGAATACTAACGCTATACGATTCTAAAAACAGATGAAACAAAGTTACATTATACACGAGCATCATCCCCGGCTATTGCTGTTCTTTGCCGGCTGGGGAGCCGATGAGACGCCTTTCAAAATGTATCGTCCGGTAGCCAGCGACTTCATGGTGTGCTATGACTACCGCACACTGGATTTTGACGCCTCCGGACTGGAAGAATACCGCGAAATCAACCTCATCGGCTGGTCTATGGGGGTATGGGCGGCTTCGCAGACCGTGCCACAGCTCTCATCGCCAGGTACGTCCGGCGAAGGTATCCATATGGCAAACAGCATCGCCATCAACGGAACGCCCTACCCCATAGACCAGCATATGGGCATTCCACCCGCCATCTACCACGGGACATTGGACGGACTGACCGGGGCTTCACTGCACAAATTCCTCCGCCGCATGTGCGCCAACGGAGCAGCCTTCAAAGCTTTCCTGGAAATCACCCCCCGCCGTCCGCTGGAAGAGTTGAGAGATGAGTTGACGGAGATTGAGAAGATGTACCACACACTGCCTGCTGCCACCTTCCATTGGCAGCAGGCAGTAACGGGAGGCAACGACCGCATCATTCCACCAGCCAACCAGCTGCAAGCCTGGGAAATACTCGGCACCCCCGTACTGCAAACGGAGGATGCCCACTACCAGGAAGAGTTATTCAGACATTACCTGCAAGACCTATGGACAAGCCACTGAACCCGATGGACAAACAACTGATAGCCGCCCGCTTTGCCAAAGCCCGGAATACCTATACCCGGGAGGCCCGCGTGCAGCAACAAGTCGCCGAGAAGATGATGCAGCTCATAAAGGAACCATACACACGTTTCCGCCGTGTCGTAGAGTTTGGCTGCGGAACGGGAAGCTACTCACGTATCCTCCTCCACACCTTGCAACCGGAAGCTCTGCTGCTGAACGACTTGTGCCGGGAAATGGAGGAGTGCGTCAAGGAACTTTGCGACGGCACTACCGTGCAGTTCGTCCCCGGTGATGCCGAAGCCATCGACTTCCCCGGAGAAACCGACCTGATAACCTCGTGCTCCACCCTGCAATGGTTCAACGACCCAGGTGCTTTCTTCACCCGCTGCCACCAAGCACTGGTGGCAGACGGCCTGCTTGCCTTCAGCACCTTCGGCGCCACAAACATGCACGAAATACGCCAACTGACTGGGCACGGGCTGGACTATCTCTCCGTTGAGGAGCTGCAAGCCCTGCTGTCTCCCGGTTTCGATATTCTTCATGCCGAAGAAGAGGTGATATCCTTGCCCTTCCCCACTCCCCAGGCAGTGCTGAAGCATCTGAAGCAAACCGGAGTGACGGGAACGGAAAAAAGGATATGGACGCGCAGCCGCCTGCAATCCTTCTGCAAAGAATACACAACCCGGTTCAGTGATGCCGCAGGCAACGTAAACCTGACCTATCACCCCATTTATATCATCGCACGAAAAAAAACAAAATAATGGAAACAAAAAACATCTACTTCATCAGCGGCATTGATACAGATGCCGGAAAAAGCTATTGCACCGCCTGGTACGCCCGTGAGCTTATGCAACGCGGCCTGCGCGTCATCACCCAAAAATTCATCCAGACCGGCAACACCGGTCATTCCGAGGACATCGACCTGCACCGCCGCCTCACCGGAACCGGCTACCTGCCGGAAGACAAAGAGGGGCTGACCATGCCCGAGATATTCTCCTATCCCTGCTCTCCCCACCTCGCCGCCCGCATAGACAAGCGCCCGATAGACTTCGAAAAAATAGAGCGTGCCACCAGGGAACTTTCCCATCGCTATGATACCGTGCTCGTAGAAGGCGCCGGCGGTCTGATGGTTCCCCTTACCGAAGATTTCCTGACGATAGACTACATTGCGGAGAAGCAGTACCCGCTTATCTTTGTCACCTCCGGAAAGCTGGGCAGCATCAACCACACCTTGCTGAGCTTCGAAGCCATCAAGAACCGGGGCATCGCGCTCGATACGGTACTCTACAACCTCTATCCCACGGTAGAGGACAAGACTATCCAGGAAGACACGATGAAATACATCAAGCAGTATTTGTCCAAGCACTTTCCCGGAACAAAGTTTGAGGTAGTGCCGGAAATTGTGTAAATTTGCAGCACATAAACGTCCTACTGCACATGGAAGCATTTACATTAGATTCAACTGAAATTATCGTACTCGCTACGGCGGGTGGTCTGTTCCTTATTCAAATTATCTACTACCTCTGTCTCTACAACCGTATTCATGCGCGCAGCCGTGCCGTGAAGCAGGGAGACACGCACTTCACCCAGGAACTGCCCCCCATATCCGTCATCATCTGCGCCCGCGAGGAATCCGAGAATCTGCGCCGCAACCTGGGCGCCGTGCTGGAGCAGGACTATCCCCAATTTGAAGTCATCGTCATTAACGACGGCAACACCGATGAGAGCGAGGATTACCTGACCATCCTCGAGGAGAAATATCCCCATCTCTACCACAGCTTCGTGCCCGATTCCTCCCGCTACATCAGCCGCAAGAAGCTGGCCGTGACGCTTGGAATCAAGGCCAGCAAATATGAATGGCTGGTGTTCACCAATGCCAACTGCATGCCCCAAAGCAACCAATGGCTGCGACTGATGGCACGCAACTTCACATCACGTACCCAAGTGGTGCTGGGATACAGCGGCTACGAACGCGGCAAAGGCTGGCTGCACAAACGGGCGGCATTCGACAATCTGTTCACTTCCATGCGCTATCTGGGATTTGCCCTGGCAGGCAGCCCCTACATGGGCATCGGGCGTAACCTGGCCTACCGGAAGGAACTCTTCTACCAACAGAAAGGATTCTCCGCACACCTCAACCTGCAACGGGGAGACGACGATTTGTTCATCAACCACGTGGCTACCCCGGAGAACACGCGGGTAGAAACGGATGCCAATGCCATTGTGCGCATGCAGCCGCTTCTGCGTGCCAAGGACTGGAAAGAAGAGAAAATAGGCTACGCCTCCACAGCACGGCTGTATCATGGAATGCAACGCTGGCTGGCCGGTTTTGAGACCTTGACCCGCCTGGCATTCCACGCATCCTGGATAGCCGCGATGGTCATCGGCATTCTGCACTTCCACTGGCTGGCAGCAGGCGTCGCTTTCCTTTTGTTCCTGCTCCGTTTCACCATGCAGGCCGTCATCGTGAACAAGACCGCCCGCGACCTGGAAGAACAGCGCAGATATTACTTCACACTACCGGCTTTCGACCTATTGCAGCCGATACAGTCTTTGCGTTGGAAATGGTACTGTCTGTTCCGCAAGAAAAGCGGTTTTCTGAGAAAGTGATTCTCTTATTCGTAACGGATGGAAGTTGCCGGATGGATGCGTGTAATCAGGAATGATGGGCCCAGCAACATCAGGACCGAAGCCAGCAATGTGCCGGCATTCAGCAGCAGGAACAGCCAGATATTGAAAGATACCGGAACAGTAGCCATGTAATAGGTTTCAGGGTCGAGCTTGAACAAGCCGGACCAGCGCTGCACGAAATAGAACGCAAGGCCGATTATGTTCCCCCAAAGCATGCCTTTCCCAATGAGGAAGACCGAAAACCAAAGGAAGACTTTACGGATGGTAAAGTTATTGGCTCCCAAAGACTTCAGCACGCCTATCATGGAGGTACGCTCTATGATGATAATCAGCAGGCCGGATACCATGGTGAACCCCGCCACTCCAATCATCAGAATGAGAATGACCCAGATGTTGACATCCAAGATGCCCAGCCAGGCAAAGATTTGGGGATTGAGCTGCTCTACATTGCGGACGCAATACTCAGCACCATAGCGGTCGGGATTCTCGTCCGTATCGACAGCTATCTCATAGGTGGTTTCTTCCAGCTTGTCATAATCGCGTATTTCCAGCTCCACACCGCTCACCTGGTCCGGCTCCCAGTTGTTCAGGCGATTCACCAAATAGAGGTCGGTAAGCAGGAATAGGTTGTCGTATTCGGAGAAGTTGGTTTGGTAGATACCTACAATCTTCAGGCGGCGAGCACGCACATCGTCCTGGATGAAGTAGGTGTCTATCTTGTCACCGAGTTTCAATTGCAGCTTGTTGGCAAGAGACTTTGAGATGACTACGCGGTTGGACGAAGCGGAATCGCTGAATTGCGGAAACTCCCCCTCCAGCAGATGGCGGTGGAAAAAGGTGCTGTCATACTCCTGCCCCACACCTTTCAGCACCATTCCCTGAAAGGCATCGACGGTCTTTATCATCCCCGGCTTGGTGGAGTAGCGTTGTACATGCTTCACTTCGGGATAATCGGAAAGCGCAGCCATCATGCTGTCGCCCACCACCACTGGGCGCGTCTCATAAGAGCGTGCAGCATCCAGGTTGCCTATCTGGATATGGGCACCGAAACCTACGATTTTATCCCTTACCTCGCTCTTGAAGCCGACAATGACGGACACGGCAATAATCATCACCGCCAGTCCGAGGGCAATGCCCACCATGGCGATAAGGACAGCCGGACGGGAAACTTGCTTGCCCGGCTCCGAGTTGCGATAAATGCGCAACGCTATAAAGCGAGATAAGTTCATGGGCTATTATTTTTTAGGCGCAGATTACACGGAAGATTTGAAACAAACGTCTTTATCTTAAGTTTTCCGTGTAATCCGCGTAATCCGCGCCTAATGAATTATTTCATTTTATTCGGTTCGTCCTGGATAGGCTTCCAATGCTTTTTGCAGAACAAACAAGGCGCGGTTCAAGTCGTCTTTCTTCAGTACGTATGCGATACGCACTTCGTTGCGACCGGAACCCGGCGTAGTATAGAATCCGGACGCAGGCGCCATGAATACCGTCTGTCCCTCGTATTCGAACTCCGACAGACACCAGGCACAGAACTTGTCCGAATCATCTACTGGAAGCTTTGCCACCGTATAGAATGCTCCCATCGGGATGGGCGAATATACGCCCGGTATACGGTTCAATCCGTCAATCAGGCATTTACGGCGTTCTACATATTCATCGTATGTGTCGCGCAGATAATCCTCACCGGCATCCAGCGATGCTTCTGCGGCAATCTGGCCAATCAACGGAGGACTGAGACGTGCCTGGCAGAACTTCATGACAGCATCCCGGATTTCCTTGTTCTTCGTTATCAGGGCACCGATGCGGATGCCGCACTCCGAATAGCGCTTGGACACGGAATCAATCAGCACCACATTGTTCTCAATGCCCTCCAGATGGCAGGCAGAGATATAGGGAGAACCCGTATAAATAAATTCACGGTACACCTCGTCCGAGAAGAGGAACAAATCGTACTTCTTCACAAGGTCGCGAATCTGGTTCATTTCACGGCGTGTATAGAGGTAACCCGTAGGATTGTTGGGATTGCAAATCAAAATAGCACGCGTGCGCTCGTTAATCAACTCCTCGAACTTCTCTACCTTGGGCAACGAGAAACCCTCTTCGATGGTCGTGGCAATGGTGCGTATCTTGGCTCCGGCAGAGATGGCAAACGCCATATAATTGGCATAGGCCGGCTCGGGAACAATGATTTCATCCCCCGGATTGAGGCAAGCCAGGAAAGAGAACAACACCGCCTCCGAGCCACCGGAAGTGATGATGATGTCGTCTGCAGTCAGATTGATATTGTACTTCGCATAGTAACCCACCAACTTCTCGCGGTAACTGCGATACCCCGCACTGGGACTGTATTCCAGAACTTTCCGGTCGATGTTCCGTATCGCTTCAATCGCGACTTCCGGAGTAGGCAGGTCGGGTTGTCCGATGTTCAGGTGGAATACATGTATGCCCCTCTGCTTGGCAGCATCTGCCAAAGGAGCCAGTTTTCTGATAGGAGATGCGGGCATCTCCATTCCGCGAATAGATATTGTTGGCATGAGGTTTATTTACTATTTGACGATTTATGATTTACTATTTAATAGAGTATTTATAGGTGATATTGCTATCACTTTATCATTAAAGTTGCAAATGTAGCGAATTATTTGAAACCAAAAGGAAGGCAAGACCATAAAAACTTTAAAAAACTTATCTATCGTAAAAACTCTATGATATGTAAACAGAAACTTGTATCTTTGAAAAAGCAAACGAGCCAAGTAGAATCAATTGTAAATAGTAAATAGTCAAATAGTAAATAACACCATGGTCATCAACCTTATAACTTTTGCTTCCATACTGCATAAACAAGCATCAGTCCGTAGCTCCCACGAAGTGATATTGACTGAATTGGAAAAATACTTTACCGTCAACTTCATTGATTACAAAGACATAGACAAGTTATCACCCGATGACTTCAGTATTATATTCATTGCCACCGGAGGTGTGGAACGGCTGGTAATCCAGCATTTCGAATCCCTTCCCCGCCCCGCCATCCTCTTGGCAGACGGCATGCAGAACTCACTGGCCGCCGCTCTCGAAATATCTTCCTGGCTGCGCGGCCGGGGAATGAAAAGCGAGATTCTTCACGGAGAGCTCCCCGAGACCATCAAGCGTATTTTTGTCCTGCACAGCAATTTCGTGGCACAACGCAGCCTTTTCGGCATGCGCATCGGCGTAATGGGCACTCCGTCCAGCTGGCTCGTTGCCAGCAATGTGGATTATCTGCTTGCCAAACGCCGCTGGGGTATCGAGTACACAGACGTCTCATTGGACCGCATTTATGAATACTACGGACAGATAACGGACGACGAGGTGGGCGAAGCATGCGCCGGACTGGCAGGAAAAGCGCTTGCCTGCCGAGAGGCAAGCCCCGAAGACATGATAAAAGCCATGCGGCTGTATCGAGCCATCAAGAGGATTGTAGAGGAAGAGCGACTGAGCGCCATTACCCTCAGCTGCTTCCGCCTGATAGACCAAACGGGAACCACCGGCTGCCTTGCCCTTGCCTTGCTGAACGACGAAGGAATCATTGCCGGATGTGAAGGCGATTTGCAATCCGTCTTCACCATGCTGGCCGTAAAAGTGCTGACGGGGAAAAACTCCTTCATGGCCAATCCTTCCATGATAAATGCCCGTACCAATGAAATCATATTGGCACACTGCACCATCGGCATCGCACAAACGGAGCAGTTCATCATACGCAACCATTTTGAGACGGAAAGCGGCATCGGTATTCAGGGAATCCTGCCGACGGGAGATGTAACCATCGTAAAATGCGGAAGCGAAAGCCTGGACGAATATTACCTGAGCACCGGCACGCTTGTTGAGAATACAAACTACATCAATATGTGCCGCACCCAAGTGCGGATAAAAATGAACTCCCCTGCCGATTATTTCCTCAAGACACCGCTGGGCAACCACCACATCATGCTGTATGGCAATTACGAGGATATATTGGAAGAGTTCCTGCAAGCCAATGCCTGCAAACGGATTGAATGATTACTCGTTCGCATCCGGTATCACCACCTCGAAACGCGTTCCTTTTCCCAACTCTGAGGAGACCGAGATAGAACCATGCAGGCGGTCTACGATGGTCTGGCAAATGCTCAGCCCCAAACCGGCGCCCTGCGTAAAGCTGTCTTCTTTGTAAAAGCGTTCGAAGATATGTTTCTGGGCGTCTTCAGAGATACCGCTTCCCGTGTCTTCGACAAAGATGGTGGTATATCCTTCCCGGTTCGTGACATAGCCGAAGGTGATGCTGCCCGTTACCGTGAATTTCTTGGCATTGTTTATCAGGTTGTTCACGACCTGCTTCAAGCGGACGGAATCGGTGATGACCAATTTGTCTTCCCCTTCCGGAATCTCTATACGCAGCTCTACATCCCGAGGCATACTCAGACGCTGGGATTCATGGACCTCCTGCATGATAAACGCCAGGTTGAATGCTCCGAACTTAAAGTCCATCGTGCCCGATTCTATGCGCGAGAGGTCCAGAATATCGTTTATCAACGCCAGCAGCAATGTACAGTTGATGTTGATTGTTTCGACGAACTGCTTTACCTCTTCCGGAGAAAAAGCGTCCAAATCCTTCAACAAATCCGAGAAGCCGACAATGGCATTCAAAGGGGTGCGTATCTCATGGCTCATATTGGCAAGAAACGCAGATTTGAGCTTGTCGGCCTGCAAGGCACGGTCACGTGCGGCAATCAAGGCCTCTTCCGTATCCTTGTAACGCTGGATGCTCTGGCATACTCCCAATACCATGTATGGGGTATCAACCGTCAGTCCGTCATAAGCGGTACTGCGGAACTCCCACCATTCATAGCTCCCATCCGCACTCTTCAACCGGAAACTCATCCGTGAATTGATTTCATTGCCCAACAGAATGGCATCAAAATTCCTGCGCGTATGCAGCAAGTCTTCCGGATGTATAAGGGTGTCCATCTCATCACGTGCCAGCAAGTCCGTATCATCGGTATACCCGAAACGGCGCAGCAATCCACCCGGGAAATGGAAACGGTTCATATGCATGTTGTACTGCCACGGATAAATGGAGCTTTCCTCCACCGCCATATTGAAGAAGCGTCTCTGCATCTCTTCTTCGGAGATATTGCGGCATACAATCGCCATTCCCGTCATCTTTTCATTGGCAAAGATAGGTACTACCTCGCCGGAAACGGGGAAATACGTTCCCTGATGGTTTTCCTGCATGAAGGCTTTCTCCGGAATAGAAATAGGTCTCTTTCCGGTACGTACTTTCTTCAACAAGTCCTGCAAGATGTTTTCTCCATTCATGTAAATCCTGAAAATGGAGCCGGCCATCTGCCCTTCATAGAAACGGGACGTATAGGTTTCGGAAGAAAGTCCCAACATCTGTAACAACGGACGGTTGACAAAATGGATGCGCAGGTCGGTATCATACGTAATCAAGCCGTCGCGAATGGAACAGAAGATATTGTCGAACTCGTCGCGCTGCTCCACCAGGCGGTGCTGTATCAACAAGCGGGTCTGGGCATGTATGCGCTTACGCGACTCCCTGCGGTTGGCACGGAAAAGCCAGGCAACCAGCAGCACCAATGCCCCGACAATCAGCGAATAGAACAGAATGAACCAGACACGGTAACGCTCCATCAACGGTATATTCAAAATGATGCCCTTGCTCTCCGCACGGTTCGTGTCCACACGGAAAAACTGCAACTGTTTGTAATCGAACAGCAACTTGCCCCCAAAGTCCTTTACTTCCAATGAGGCGGGTGACTTGCCCTTCAAAATACTTGCAGCCTGCCGGCCGGCAGCAAAAGCATCCTCTCCGGGAACGGCATCATACACACACAGAACACCGTTCGTCATAGCCAGGTTCTGGCTGGTAAACACGGGGGCCTTCAACTTCAAGGAAAGAAAGGGAATCCATTTGGGAGCAATGACAATATGCTTGTAGGCATTGTAGTCATAGCAAATGGAAGTGATGATAGAGTTCAAGGACTTGGCCTGCACATTCAGCACTTTCAACTCATGCTCCGGATAGTTGCTCTTTATGCGTTCCCAGGATTCCTCCACAGCCTTAACCCCTTTAAGGCTCAGGAAACTGCTGTCGGACAGACAGACCAACTCCCTGCGGGAAGGAAACATGCGGACAGCCGCATCCAGCAAGACATCGAAATCCGTTTTCGAAACATAGCCGGAGACGTTGGGCATTCTTTCAAAGACTCTCTCATCCGGGTATTTGATACCCGAAACCACTACCGGTATCTGATAAGGCAGGGAATCACCGCAATGGGTCAATGTGAAGAAAGCCTCATCGCTGGAGGTCACAATCAAGTCCGTTTTCCGTTGCCTGGCACGCTCGCAGATGCGGCGCATGATGAAGCACTCGGAAGCGAAAGACCAGTAATCGGCATTCAGATATTCAGTAGTGATATTGGCTTTAACTCCCCCCTTGTCCAGTCCGTTCTCCAAATTTTCTGTCAGAAGGCTGTGCCAAGGAGTATTTTTTGTATAGGACTGTATGAAAAGTACATTGTACGTACGTTCCGTAGCCGAAAGTGTTCCCGACATCAACCACAACAAGCCTGCAAACAATGGAAAGAAAAGGCGTTTCATCATAATATAGATTTTGTATACTCAACGCAAAACTCTTATTCGTCACGCAAATATACAAGTTATATTGAGAATGAGCACAGATTATTCAAAAAAAACTCACTCATCGTGCAATGCTTCGGCAGGCTGTACCTTCATGGCCCGTGAAGCCGGATACCAGATTCCTGCAATCACCATCAATGCCATCAATATCCAGACAATAGAAACGCATATGACAAATCTCCCCCAAGTGGCATCCGTGGCTTCCGTAAAAGTGACATCTGCCATAACCATATTGATACATATCATCAAAGCGGGGATGGAAGCAAGTGCCAACAGCAGCAACCCTTCACCCAGCAATTGCCAGCGTATTCTTCCGCGGCTGCTGCCCATGGCCATGCGCAAAGCAATCTCGCTGCGGCGATGGCGGGTACGGAACCAAAAAGTTCCCATCAGCCCGATGAATACATTGAAAACAAAGAATATCACAATGAGCCTTGCGCTGCGGATATACGGGGTGATTCCTTCGGCAGCATCCCGCTCTATCTTCTGGTCCTTATAGCTCTGTATGTCGAAAAGATAGAATGGAGCGACCTGCAGCTGCGACATCATATCCTGATAAAAACGAGCTGCAAAATTATCCGTATCCGCCTCCGGACGTATCCGTAGGGAGATGAACGGGAGGTACTGGTCCTCATAGAACCAACCGGGGAAAGGAGTCAGGACAAAAGGTCCGTAACGGGCATAGTCATCCGTCTTCTGCAAGGCACAGACTGCAGAGACACGGTAACGGAGACCTCCGCTGTAATAATCCAGAAACTCGCGGCCCACCGCCCCGGCACTTGTCTGAAAAAGACTGTCTGCCAAATCACGGGTCACCACGGCAGGCAGAGGACTGGCAGTGGAATTCCAATCCGAGACATTCCCCTGCAACAGCGGAATGCGCATGACGTCGAAATATTCGGGAGACACATAGCGCACTGTAGTCTCGACAACATGCACGCTGTCCGTCGTATACCCCTGGTAAACACGCCCGCGGGTATAAGTATCGGTACCCAGCCACGTGGCAGCACTTTCCACTGCAGGATATTGCCTGATACGCCGGAGCACTTCCTCCATCGGCTTGAACCAGAAGGTCTGCAGGCTGTCTTCCGACGTGCACGGCACTATCTGTGTGGGATTGCAGGAAATCCTTATCTTATAGACATGCTCCAAATCATACCCCTTAGGCTGCCGTTCTGCATGGGCAAAGCCATAGAGTACATCCACACAATACCACATCAATGTAAATACAATCAACAGCTCGGCAAACAGCCAGCCGTTACTGCGGCGCTGGTTCCATATCTGGTGTAAAATAGAATGTATCATACTCGTTACTGTTTTAATTGGGATTCGTTTATCCGCTCATTCTCCGCCAAGAACCTCGGCTATAGGGCGACGGGTGGCATGCCAGGCAGGAATAAACACAGAAAGCAGGTTGAACAACAGACACACCACCAATACAGCCACGAAAACCGCAGGACGGAGGAAGAGCCAGACGCTTACATCAAAATTCGTTCCGGGAGCACCATCGCCAAGCATCCAGTCCTTACCCAGCCATAGGAATATGCACGAAAAGAGAAAACCGAGCAATGCGCCGGCAAATGCCAAGGCCAGGTTCTCGCGGAGCAACTGCACCATCAAGGTAGAACGGCTGACGCCGTATGCTTTCCTTACCGCAAGCTCAGCCATGCGACGGGACATTTGCGAAGATATAAGTCCGCTGACATTGATGGCGGGTACAATCAGCAATATCAGACCCAGGATTATGCAAGTTACGGCAGGACTCATCGTGTCATTACGGAAGAACTGCCGTTCCGTATAAGTGCTGAGATCGGGAAGTTCCAGTTTATATTCGGTCAGTGTCTCGTTGAAGCGGGCAAGCGACTGTTCTATCTGCTGCTTGAGTTCCTCTCTGCCGACACCGGGCTTGACAAGGGCCACAGCCTCGAAATCTCCCCGTAGCCCTTCACTGCCCAGACCGGAATCCCGGGTGGAATAAGGCATCCACAACTCTCCATAGGCAAATGTGAACAGAGAGCTCACATCTTTGGTGACCCCGACAATGCGCTTAGGGCGAAAGTTAACAAAATAATTCTTGCCAATGGCTGCTTCGGCAGACCCGAAAGCTTCGCGGGCAAGCTGTTCACCTATAACCACGACATCCCGGCAAGCATCGAACTCTTCGGTACTGAAAAGACGGCCCGCCACAAGAGGGATATCGTAGACACGCCAATAGTTCAAATCCACCTGACGAACCGTACGGCGCATTCCCCGCACGGGCGAATCCCCACAGTATCTAAGATAGGTAGGTCCCAGATAGGTGACAAGTTCCGCACCCGGAAGTTCTGCAAAAATAGCGTTGACAGCCCGATAAGACATGCCCGTATTGGAATTGCTGTGGTCGGACTTGCGGTAAGAGTATCCATAAGAAGAATATACCATGCTACTGCGGTGCGACTCGGGAGCCAAGTCAGCCGTCTGGATGTCATACACCATGTAAATGACCATGACAAAGGTGATGCTCACTGCCGTACCGATGACGGAAACAGCACTGAAAAAGGGATTCTGGCGGATAAGAGCTAAAATTTGTTTCATAACTTTCTATTCATCATGTAATGCTTCGGCAGGCTGCACCTTCATCGCCTTGCGGGCGGGAATACCTATACCGATGACAATCATTAGGGTAATCAGCACAAAGCTGATGGCAGCACAGAGCAGCAGGCGGTCCCACTCCAACGTCGTACCGTTCCTCCAGGAATTCAACTCCAGGTGTGCAAGATTATAATCGATGAGCAATGCAACGGGGGTGACAATTGCCAACAACAATATCCCTTCACTAAGCAGCCGGCTGAAGATGGCACGGTCTGTCGCTCCATGCGCTTTGTGCAGTGCTATCTCCGAACGGCGTTGCTGCGTACGGAACCAGAATGTTCCGAGCAAGCCGAGGAAAATGTTCAGCAGCAGGAATCCCATACCCATCACATAGTTACGGATGTCATTGGTCCATGCCTGCTGGTAGTTGCGACGAATATCCTTGAAAGAACGTATCTCCGAAATGAAGATATTGCCTATGCGGAACTGGCTCTCACTGTCTGCCTTCAGCCTCTCAATGAAGTCATTGTCCTGCCCTTCACGGACGCGGACACAAAGTTCGAGACCGATATAGTAGAAACTCTGCTTCACCATCATGGAATATGAGCTTCGCGCCTGGTCATAATCGTGATAGCGTACATTTTGCAGTGCAGCACCCAGCCGGTAGGTCTTCGTAGTATCACCAAAAAGATAGAACCGCTGGCCTACGAGATCTGTCATCCGGCGGTCGTATTTCCGGTAGAGGTTATCCGAAGCCATAAACTCCCCGCGCTCCAACATTTCAGCCAATTGTTCGGGTGTCTCGCCACGCGTGCCCCGATAGCGGAATACACGGGGAAAGTCCGGTGTCACTAACCTGCGGATGGTCCAACCGGGAGAACGCAAAGTGTCATAGCTTACTTCAGCGCCTGAATTGCTTCCGTTGTAAGGATATGAATTCTGCGAAAGGCTGACCGCTTCTATCTCCGGCCGACGACGCAGACGCTCCAACAACTCGGCTATGTCATCGTGGGTCTGCTGAGAGGTATGCCCGGCTATGTAGTCGGGACTTTTGGGTGTCAGTTCCCCCAACTCTATAAGGTAGCAGTGCTCTATATTAAAGCCTCTCGGCTCCAGATAGGTGGCGGCGCGCGTGTAGAGATAGTCTACCACGTACCACATCACTACACTCACTACCAATAACTCCAACACCAACCATAGGTTTGAGAGCCATTCATTCTTTATCTGTGTAAGAAGTTTCTTAGTCATTTTCTTCAATGATTAATGTTTTGTGATGGAGTTATTTATGCAAACGTCCGCCCAATGCATTTACAATCCCTATTCTTGATGCACGCCATGCGGGAATACCGGAACTTAGTAAGTTCAGCACAAAGCAGAACAACAACGCCCAGCCAAAGGTGGAGCCATGCAGCAATATGCTTGCATCCACTGCCGGAGGACTCAGCGTCTGGCTGAATTCCTGCGCAAACAGCAGTGTATTTCCCAAATAAGCGAATGCTACACTCAGCAACAATCCCATCACCCCTGCCAGCAATGTCACCACCAGATTTTCTGCAATGATTTGCCCCATCAGTTCCAGTCTCGTTGAACCGAATGCCCGGCGCACACCAATCTCTGCCACACGCTGGCGCAGACGGCTCTGCGTCATCGAGCTGAGGTTGATGGCAGGAACAATCAGTAGAATGATGAAGATAATGAGACGCTGCCTGCGTGCCTGGTCCACGTCCGGTTCGATGTTGGCAGCCATTCCTGCGGCATTTTTCTCCTGGTCATAAGGACGGTTACGGTAAATCAACGAATAACCATTCTCGCCAATTACAGTGTCGTACTCCTGACGGCGGCGTTCCGTCTCCTCACGAATAGCGGGAAAATCATCACGGCTTTTCGCCAGAATGGTAACGCTCATCATCCCCATATGCTCATCACTCCATGTGCTTTTCGTTATCTCAGTAGAAGTATAGGGCACCCATACCTGCGCATAGGCAGTGTTGGCCAAAGTAGAAACATCCTTCACTACACCGGACACTGTATAAGGAGCATGGTTCAAAAGGAATTCGCGACCAACAGCCTCCGTTGTCTGGAATAACCTGCGCGCTACACTTTCCGTAATTACCGCTACGGGTAGTCCGGCATCGAATGTAGCCTGGTCATAAGGTTTCCCGGCAACAAAAGAGAAATCAAACACACGCCAGAAAGTATCATCTGTCTGCAACAGGTCGATACCCGTTGCAGGTTGTCCCGGCAGATTCACGGGGGTAGAAATGACCATACAGGTATAAATCGTTACTGCTTCGGGGGTCTTCAGCGATTTGAAGCACTCAAGCGCAGTCTTTATCCCCATCGGTCCGTTGGAACTGTTTCCCTCTCCCCAGCTTTTGTTGGTGATGCTCATATAATGCACATGTAGAAAGCGGTCGCGGTTGCTCTCCGGAGCAAACGGAGCTACCTTCACCTGCTGCATCATCACCACCAGCATGATGAGGAAGATGGCAAGTGCCGTACCGGCTATGCTGACGGCACTAATCATCGGTTGCTGCCGCAACTGTGCCCAGGCTTGTGTGAAGTATTGCTTTATCATATTGATATTTACGATTAGACGATTTACTATTTACGATTGGTGTTACCGCTACTCAACGGCCCACCTTCAGGTTACATGTATTCACTCCGCCTATGCCTCCTTTAGAAATGTCAGCATGCCCGGCAGTTCCGCTCAAAGTGACGTCACCCACACCACTCATTCTGGCAGTCAAATAATCGCAGACTACATGAATATCGGCGCTACCTACTCCGCGCAAAGCAACTTTCAGCTCGTCACACGTCAAATCGGATACATTCACTTCACCCACTCCCTTTACCTCAAATGACACCTCATCCAGTTTCAAGGGCTTCTCACAATTGAACTCCCCTACACCGGTAAACTCCACCTTCTTCAAATCAGGAGCCGAAATCCAAATGGTCACGCCATCTTTCTGATTTCTCATGCTCTTGTTTTTCCTATCCTTGAAGCCTATCAGCAGACAGCCGTCCTTCACTGTGGTTTCTGTATTCTTCACGTGCTTCTCCTTACCTTCAATCTTGAAAGAATAAGTGTCACTCTGTGTAAAATAAATTGTTCCCACAGACGTTATCTCAATGGACGAAAAGGCATCCACTTTGCGCACTTCACTCACTTTGGTATCTTGTGCATAAACACTCAGCATACCTACAAATGTCAATATCAATGCAATGATAATACCTACTATATTAGTTTTCATTTTTCTTCTTTTTTATTGTTAATCCTCTATTGTTTTTCATACTACTCTTCATGCAACGCCTCTGCCGGCTCAATCTTCATAGCCTGCCGTGCCGGAAACCATATTCCAATCACTACCATCAGAGCTATCAGTAACCAAGCCCCTAGAGAACCTGCAAGGAAGCGTATCACACTCCACTCTATCGGCCAAGTGGATATGAGAGAGGTACGTCCTATAGTAAATTCCGCCATCCCCACATTGTAGCATACAACCATGGCAGGCAATGTCACTAACGCCAATAACAGTAACCCCTCACCTATCAGTAAACGAAACACACCGCCACGCGTACTGCCCATCGTCATCCGTAGAGCTATCTCCGAACGGCGGCGGCGAGTACGGAACCAGAAGGTGCCTATTAACCCCAAAAATACATTCACCAGCAGGAAGAGCACCACCACAGCCTGACTGTTCACCTTATCCGTATCGCCATTCATCACCTCGAACTGCAACTGTTGTTCAGTATAGGGAGCGGCATCTGCCACAAACGCATTGTCCGTGTCCAGTTTAGGCGCTATTTCGCGCAGAAACTTCTCCCGATAATCCGGTCCGTCGGCAGCAGGCTTCACGCGGAAAACAATCTGCGACCAATTGTCGGCAAACTCTGCCTTAATCATATTCTCTCCCAAATGATAAAAGAACCAAGGTTCCTCAACTCCATAACGATAGGAACGGAAAGCACCGGTCTTCCCCATCTGCTTGATGATTGTAACAGAATCACCATTACCTAACGGCGTAGTCTGCGAAAACTCCGGCATTTTCTTACGAAAACGTTCAAAAGCGGCATTACTCAGTGTCACATTGTTCCATCCTGCGGGAGTGTCCCGGAACGGGTGACGCGGGTCCTCACTTATCCGGAAAACATCCATATATCCTCCAGTCGTATAAATACAGCGTCCTTGCACCCAGGAAGTATCTTGCACAACCAACGCATTGTAACTATTACTGCCACTCATCGGAAGGCTCCAATAACAAAGGGCAGCTGCCTCTACGGAAGGCTCTTGTTCCAATTTCGCCAATATACCCAGATATTTATCGGCATCAGTCAGACTCGTATCCCGACTTTCTCCACCTACAACGGTGGATAATTTATAGACATGTTCAATATTATAACCCAGCGGACGGTAGAAAGTATATTTCATGCATCCCAGTGAGTCACAGAGGAACCACATCACGATGAATACCAAGAACAATTCAGCCAATACCCAGCCGTTACTGCTGAAGCGTGCCTTTATCATACGTAAGTTATGTATCGTAAATTTCATATCAAGTACCTCCTTCTATTTATCATTCAAAGAATCTACAATAGTGCGCCGTGCCGCTATCCATGCAGGCAGTGCCGCACTCAACAGATTGATGACCACACAGAAAACAAATGCCAGCAGGAATACCCACGGACTAAACAGTGCCTCCATGTTCAAGCTGAACTCGCCCGACGTACCCACATTCTGATTATTGGTGAACAGCCACATACGCATGGCATATACTGCCAAATAACTGAAAAGCAGTCCCACTACTCCACCCAGTAATGTCAACATCAGATTTTCGTTCAGTATCTGCCGCACAAGCACACTTTTCGTTCCTCCAAAAGCCTTACGTACACCTAATTCGGTAATACGTTGCTGCATGCGGCTGTTACTCAAGCCACACAGATTGAGTGACGGTACCAACAAAATGATAAATAAAGCTACGGCATATTGAAGATAAAGCATTGTCAAGTCTGGCCCTACATTAGCCCATACGTGGTTGACGTGCGCCACGATATTGTCCGGCTGTTCCATGATGTCTATCTGTTTATTACCCAATCCGGCATTAACACGTTCCACCTGCTTGGCAATGCCCTCCCGGATGGCAGGAAAGTCATCGGATGTACGTGCCAATACAGCAATCTGCATGCCTCCCAAATAACTGTGGACTCCGGTAATTTTCAGTTCGTCGGCACTGTACATACCCCATACTTGTGCATATGCATCCTTAGCAGTGACGGAAACATCTTTCACCACTCCCACGATACGCGCAAGTTCCCGGTTCAGCAGGAATTCCTGTCCCACTACATCTGTACTTCCATACAGTTTCCGCGCTACAGACGCACAGACTACTACAGCCTTGCTTTCTCCAGCACGGTCGGCTTCGCTGAAGCCGCGTCCGGCAAGAAACTGCATGCTGAACACTTTCCAGAAGTCGGGATCTGTCCGCATAGCATCCACTTTCACCCGATTGTTACCGTCAGTCAACGAAGCCAATGACAAACCGGCTGGGGAAAATGCCGTACAGTATTCCACTTCGGGCACCGGCTGCACGCATTCTTTCATAAATGCCGCCGAAGGATTACTCCAATTATTATTGCCGTCCTTTTCCTTGTCGTATACGTGCATAGCGGAAAAGTAAAGACACCGACTGCGGTTCACCTCCGGTTCCAAGTCAGCATATTTCGTCTGCCAAGTAATCACAATAGCCATAATCATGGTGATAGCAAAGGCCGTACCCAATATGGAAATCGTACTTAGCAGCGGATTCTGCTTCAAGATTGTAAAAGCTTGTCTTACGGTTTGCATTTCATTAATTGATAGTTGATAATTAATAGTTGACAGTTGCTAAGCAGTAATTATTCCACCTGACGTCCGTCGAAGAAGCGGACGGTACGTGAGGTCTGTTTGGCCTGCTCTTCATTGTGGGTCACCATCACGATGGTACGTCCGTCTTCCTTGTTCAGTTGATGCAACAGTTCCATGACTTCGGCACCCATCTTGGAGTCCAGGTTACCGGTGGGCTCATCGGCGAGGATTATCTCCGGGTTGCCGATAATGGCACGGGCAATGGCTACACGCTGGCACTGACCGCCGGAAAGCTGTGTAGGCATGTGACGCATGCGGTGGCTCAAACCGACCTTCTTCAACACCTCTTCCGCCAAACGACGGCGTTCTTTGGCAGACACCTTTCTATACAGCAAAGGCAGCTCCACATTATCCAGTACATTCAGCGAGTTAATCAGATGGAAAGACTGAAACACAAAACCCAGCTTCTGGTTACGGAAAGCAGCCAGCTCCTTGTCCTTCATGCCGTCCACTTTCGTACCGGCTATTTCGATGGTACCGCTGGTGGGTGCATCCAATAAACCCATAATGTTCAGCAACGTAGATTTTCCGCAACCGGAAGGTCCCATGATACTGAGAAATTCTCCCTTGTTCACTTCGAGGTTTACATTTTCCAATGCCACGGTTTCAATCTCGTTTGTACGATAAATCTTGTTGATGCTAGTTAACTTAATCATAATGGTAAGTATTTAATTGTTATTATTCTGTTCTGTTTCTATTCCGCACAATTTCTGCTTCAAGAGGTCAAAAGTTATGCCAAAACCGTTTATCATTGATTATCTGCTATTTATACATGCAGTAAGGTGTCCGAAAATGAACACTTTGTCCGTTTTCATCTATTCGTCACGCAGGGCTTCCGTAGGTGGAATGCAGCTGATGTTGCGCGCCGGGATATAGATTCCCACCAACACTACCACCAGCAGTATCAGAAAGATGACGAGCGACACGAGCAAATAATGCAAGGTAAAATCCGATACCCAATAGCTCTCTGTACTCTCCACCCAATTCTGTCCTTTGGCCAGCCCTTCTTTCAGTGCATATTGCAAATAAAGCAGAAAACCAGTCAGTGAAGCGACCACGGTCAATACCGTGCCTTCGCCCATCAGCAGGCGGACAATGTCACTGCGTGTAGCTCCGAACGACAGCATCACTCCCACTTCCTCGCGCCTCGTACGTGTCTGCAACCAGAAGGTACCGATGACACCCAGGCAAAGATTCACCAGGAAGAAAGACGCCATCGCCAAATTACGGCGGTAAATCGGTGTGGAATTGCTGGCTTCGCTCTCCGTTATAATCTGCTCATAGGAACGGACACTACGGGCAAACAGATTACCCCGCCTCATCTCCTTCACCATCCAGGGACGGAAATCGTGCAGAAAACGCTCCATGCTGACACCCTCTTTGAGACGTACCAGGATATGAGCACTTTCAGGGATATAACTTGTATCGATGGTAAGCATCGGCATAAATGCAACGGGGACGGGACGCCACTCGCTATACATCTTCATGGCTCCTATCGTACCGACAACCGGCATGTACAAGGTATCTCCATGGTCTCTGCTTACACAGCGTTTGCCATGCGCGTCTTTGGTATGGAACAACTGTTCGGCAGCATTCTCTGTCAGTACAATGTCATTCGGGGCATAGGCGTAGTCGGACAGCTGTCCGGGTGTCCGCCCCTTACCGGAACGGAAACCATACGTATCGAAAAAGTTCGTATGAGGCAGAAATTGTATCATCATAATAGATAAGGGAATCGTATCCCCTTCGGCAAACAATTGACTATTCGAACTTCCCGAAGAATTGGGATAACAGAATCCCAGCACGGGAGTGGCCGATTCCACACCGTCAAAGTCCTTGACATAACGCACCAAATTATAATAGTTGTCCACCAACGTAGCAGAGTCCTGCGCTTCGGCATCGTATCCCGGTGCCTGGGGCTGCAATGCGCCCAATGAAATGAGGCAAAGCCGCTCCGCATCATAGCCCAACGGGATATTACGATCGTGCGTGACCACAATCACCGGGTCCAATACAACCCAACTGATGATACTCACCAATATCAATTCGGCCAACAACCATCCGTTCTTGCGGCGGCGCGCCCAAAGATTCTTCCATATTAACTTAAACATACCAACCTCCCGTGTCTTATCGTTTTTCATTCAGTGAGTTCACAATCGGTTTCCGCAAGGAATACCACGCCGGTATAAGGGCCGACAACAGATTCAGCACGACGCACAGCGCCAATGCGGCGAGAAAAACCAGCGGAGCAAACAGCATTTCACCCGATACGCGGACCTCCACTCCTTCGGGTACCATATTCGGCCAGCTGTCGAATACCGTAAATATCCACTCGCGTCCCACGTAAAGTGCCAGCCATGCCAGCAGCAAGCCCAATGCTCCGCCCAGTGCGGTCAGCAGCAGGTTTTCCCACATCACTTGTGAAAGCAGTATCTTACGTCCGGCTCCAAACGATTTCCGCACGCCCATCTCTGCCAGACGTCCCTCCATACGGCTCGATATCATGCCGCTCAGATTCAGGGCAGGCACCAACAGCAATACGAGCAGGACAAGCAGAAAGTGGCGCACTGTGGCCCAAAGGTCAAACTCCATACTTGCATAAGTCTTGAAGACACTCAACAGATGGGAGGTGGGCTGCTCCCAGAAATCTACTTTCCATTCATCGGGATGCATAAGATTCTCCTTGCGGCAGATTTCCTTTATCTCAGCCCGCAGAGCATCTCCCTGCTTACTGTCCTGCACCAGAAAGGTAGCACTGAAAGCTCCCAGATAGGGAAGGTCGTACTTGGGAGTGCTGTAATCGGGCGACACCGTATAAGGTATATAAAGCTGTGCATAGGATTTAGAGGTGAGGTAACTGGCACTGCGCACCACCCCACAAACCCGATAGTCGATATAGTTCAGGCTGAACGAGCGTCCTACTACCTCTTCCGTCGTACCGAACAAGCGGCGTGCCAAATCATCGGTAATGACAGCAGTGGAAATGCCACTTGCCAGGTCGGATGCCGTGAATGGACTACCTTCCAGGAATTGGAAAGAATATATCTTGAAAAAAGCAGGGTCTGTCAACTTTACCATAACCGGAAAATCACCGCTGCGGTCGGCAGGCTGTATATAACTGTTTTCCGACAAATCATTATGCAGCTCGGCCGAAACGACAAGGGCATTCTCTACGGGATAGAACCAGTCTTGCAGTGCCTTGTAGGAAACAGCCCATTGCATGGTCCTGGTATTGTTGCCGCTTCCCTGCGTGAATTTTGAATTGCTGAGGTAAAGCGTATTCATGCGGTTTGCCTCCGGATAGACGGGCGCAATCTTCACATAATACACCACCGCCATAATCATTGTCATGGCAATGGCCAGCCCCGTACCCACAATGTAGAGCATGCTGAACAGTTTATTCTGCTTCAACAGCTCCCAGGCTTGTTTCAAGTAAACCTTTATCATTTTAGCTTCAACTTATTCTTGTTCTTATAGTTACTCATATCGCTCACCACTACTTCATCACCCGGTTGCAAACCACTGACCACTTCTACAAACTCAAAGTTGGAATCGCCCAGCTGCACCTTGCGCTTTACAATTTCCTTGTCGGAATTGCGTACAAAAAGTTCATACTCCCCACGTCCCACATAATAGCTGGCATTGGCTATGCGCATCACGTCTTCCTTCACTGCATTCATCACATAGACGTCGGTTTTCAGACCGGAACGCAGTCGGCGGTTGTTGTCCTCATTCAACTGCACGGTAAAGGAGATGACGCCATTCTTTGAAAGCGGAGTAACACTGCTTACGGAACCTTCCAGCTTTTCGCTGCCAATCTTCACAATGGCCTTGCCGCCGGCAGCCACACGGTCACCGTAAGTATCGGCAATCTCGCCTTCCACCTTGAAGTGACTCAAGTCGGAGATGACGGCAATCTGTGAGCCTTCGGGAACCTGGGCACCAATCTGATTGTTGATATAAGTAAGGATGGCCTTCCGGGGCGAACGCACCTGCGCATCGTCGAGCGTACGTTTGGTTTCGGCCAGTGTCTTCTGGAACATGCTGAAATCCAGTTCCTGCACTTGGTATTCTGCAGCCAGCACTTCCTTCTCGTTGGCATACTGCTGCTGTAATTGCTCGTATTCCAGTTGTGCTACATTGTAGCTCAGTTCGGCTTGGCGCACTTTGTCGGTGGTGCCCGAACCGAGGCTATCAAGGTACTGCTCGTTACGCAGTTCCACCTTCATGCGGTCCAGCTTCATGGCGGAGACTTTGATTTTCATCTGAAGGTCGGTCAGCTTGGTCTGGTTGTCAAGTTTCAGCTGTTTCAGCTTGTAGCTGCGCATCTGCTCTTCATCCAGCATCTTTTTGTAGTCGGTTTCGGCACTCTGTAAGTCCAGTTTCAGGATAGGGGTACCGACATCCACACTATCACCACCTTTTCTGTACACTTCCAAAATGCGGGTATTAATAGGCGAATTTATAATTTCCTCGAATGCAGGAACCACTTTTCCGGAGGCACTGACACTGACTTCAATCGTACCCTTGCCTACTTTGGAGAATACAAGGTCTTTCTCCTTCACTCCCGTACGCATCAATGAAATGAGTACACTGACCACTACGATACCTGCCACGCCGATAGCACCGTAGCGGATGATTTTCTTATTGCGTTCTTTATTACGCACTTCTTTCGGAATTTCTCTATCCATATCTTTAAATTTTATTGTTTGCGAACATAACGCTTAATATATACTAAATCCATGCCAAAATCATAAACCACTGAAAGTAAGCGAAAAGGCAAAAAAGAAGGGTGTCCGTTTTCGGACACCCTGTACATTTTCGGATAGCTTCTTTATCTTAATCTCAAGCGGTCTCCCACCTCGGGCACGTATTCCGCATCCTTACGATTCATCTTATAAAGGTTCTTCAGACGAATACCGTACTTTTGGGAAATGGAGTGCATGGAATCGCCGTCCTTCACAATGTAGACAGTATGGGGTTTGGCAGCTTTCTTGCGCTTTTCTTTCAAGTAGATGATGTCTCCCACCTCCAGTGTATATTCTTTATGGAGGTCGTTGTATTTCACCAGTTTCTTCCAGCTGATGTCAAACTCCTTGCCCAATACCTGGAAGGTGTCTCCGTCGCGTGCCACGACATAAGCTATATCGTTGGCAATGTACACCTGATGCGGATTGGCCAGCCAAGGTTTCTTTTTCAGTTCCTTCTCCCAACTGCGGACATCGTGTTTGCTCATGCCACGGCTGTCGTACTTATACAGTTCATAGTCCTCAATAATGGTTATCAGGCGGTTGGCATACGACGGGTCGGTAGCATAGCCGGCCTTCTTCAAGCCGCGCGCCCAACCCTTATAGTCCGTAATCTTCAGTTTGAAAAGAAAAGCATAACGTGCTCCCCGTTTCAGGAAATCGGAATGGTCTTCATAAGAGTCTTTCGGATTGCGATAAGCGCGGAAACATTCATTGCGGGCATCGTCATCATGCCTCACCGTCCGTCCGCGCCAGTTGCCTCCACACTTGATGCCGAAGTGGTTGTTGCTCTTACGCGCCAGCTCGCTGTATCCGGCACCACTCTCCAACAGCCCTTGGGCCAGCGTGATGCTGGCAGGTATCTTATGACGTTGCATCTGCTCCACGGCAAGGGGAGCATACTGTTTGATATACTCATTGTAGCGGGCATTCCGGCGTTGTGCCTGCACTGTTGTAATGGAAATAAAAAGAAATGCTATGATAGCAGTCAGTCTGAAAATCCGTTTCATGCTTAAAATGTTGAGTTCTGCACAAAAGTCCGTAAAAGAATTGAAATAACCAATCTCTTTTCTATCTTTGTAACATTAATTACAATATAACCCTTTGCCTTATGAAAGAATTAAATATCGAAATCGCCGTCAAGATATACGACTATGAAGAACTGGATGCCGCCGACCGCGAACTGATGGATGCCGCCCGCGAGGCTACCAACCGCAGCTATGCCCCTTACTCCCACTTCTCGGTAGGAGCTGCAGCCAGACTGGCAAACGGTATTGTAGTGACCGGCACCAACCAGGAAAACGCCGCCTATCCTTCCGGGCTGTGTGCAGAACGCACCACCCTATTCTATGCCAACTCCCAACATCCCGACCAGGCAGTAACCACCCTCGCCATTGCCGCACGCAACGAGCACAACGAATTCCTGGAGTCTCCCATCCCGCCCTGCGGCGCCTGCCGGCAAGTGATGCTCGAAACGGAGAAGCGCTTCAAGCAGCCAATGCGGGTGTTGCTGTATGGCAAAAAGGGAATCTACGAGCTGAAGAATGTGGGAGAATTACTGCCACTCTCGTTCGATGCTTCGGCCATGAAGTAACAGAACCAATAAAGTATTAACATCGTGTCTGCAGGAAGTTAATTTCTTGCAAACACGATATTAACTTCTTGCCGACACGATATTAATATCGCAAAAAGCCTTTGTTATTCAGTGGAAATTATTACCTTTGCGCCCACTAACCAATTAATTCCACCGATGAGAATATCCGACTAAAGACAACACATTTCGGTAAACATCACTATCAACATGCTTTTTCAGACTGAACGCTGAGCATCACCTATATAGATGTTTAGCCAATACTGTGTTTGTCTGTACCCCTCCCCTTCGAGAATTTCAATTTCGGGGAATGCTTGCATCCCCCCTATCATTCTTACTTCTAAAAACACAGTAGAAACTTATGAGCTTTATCATTAAAGACCTTAGCTATATCCATGCAGATAAGGAAATCTTGTTTTCACACCTCCACTTGAGTATCAACTCCGGAGATAAAATAGCCCTGACCGGAAATAACGGTTGCGGCAAGTCTACCCTCATGCGTATTTTGGCAGGAGACTTGTCTCCAAGTTCGGGAACGGTGCTACGCCCCGAACATCTGTACTACGTCCCCCAGCACTTCGGGCAATACGACCGACAGACAGTAGCACAAGCTTTGGGAATCAGCCGGAAGCTGTCTGCCCTTCATGCCATCCTAAGCGGTGACGCTGCCGAAAAGCACTTCAATACGCTCGACGATGACTGGAACGTGGAAGAACACGCCCTGGCTTCTCTCGACAATTGGGGACTGGACGGTATCCCACTCTCCCGTCCGATGGAAAGACTTAGCGGCGGCGAAAAAACCCGCATCTTCCTGGCGGGCATGGAGTTGCACAACCCGACAGCCATCCTGCTGGACGAACCGACCAACCATCTGGACGCGGATGGACGGAAACGTCTGTATAACTTGATACGACGGACGTCGGCTACCGTGCTCGTCATCAGTCACGACCGCACGCTACTGAATCAGTTGCCTGCCATCTGCGAACTCTCCTCCCAGGGATTGACGTATTACAGCGGAAACTACGACTTCTACAAAGAACAGAAGGCCCTGCAACAGAAAGCCCTTACCCAACAACTGGAAGAGAAGCAGAAAGCCCTGCGCCTTGCACGCAAAGTGGCACGCGAAGTAGAAGAACGGAAGGCCAAACAGAATGTGCGGGGAGAAAAAAACTCCATTAAAAAGGGGATTCCCCGCATCATGATGGGAGCACTGAAAAACAATGCGGAAAACAGCAGCAGCAGACTCAGCAGCATTCATACGGAGAAAACGGAAAAATTACAGGCAGAAATGTCAGGTATCAAAAGTTCACTGCCACAGACAGACAAACTGAAAACAGACTTCAATGCCTCTCATCTGCATGTGGGGAAGGTTCTGGTCAAGGCAAAGGACGTCAACTTTCATTATCCCAGCCTCGCGGCTTCTCCTATGGAGACAACCCGTCCGGAGGCAGTAAAGGAGCTCTGGTCTTCCTCCCTCACCTTCCAGTTGAGAAGCGGCGACCGCCTCAGCCTGAAAGGAAAAAACGGCAGTGGAAAAACAACCCTGCTGAAACTCATCATGGGCGAACTGCACCCCACCGGCGGAGTGATGGAGCGTGCCGACTTCACCTCCGTCTATCTGGACCAGGAATACTCCCTCGTCCGTAATGAGCGCAGCGTACTCCAACAAGCAGAAGCCTTCAACCACCGCCACCTGCCGGAACATGAAATGAAAACCATCCTCAACCGTTATCTCTTTCCCCACGACGTGTGGAACAAGCCGTGCAGCAAACTGAGTGGCGGCGAAAAGATGCGTCTTTCCTTCTGCTGCCTGATGATTGCCGACAACACCCCGGACATGTTCATTTTGGACGAACCCACCAACAATCTGGACATCGAGAGCATAGAAATAATAACGGCAACGATACGCGACTACGCCGGCACCGTAATTGCCATCAGCCACGACCGGGAGTTTCTGAAAGACACCGGCATCGAACGGGAGATACTTTTGGAATGAATCAGTAATTTAGGTAACAACAACCGTAATTTGTATACTGCCATTCTCATAAAACCTGCCTATTTTTGCAGCACGTAATCATTTACTAACTAACGAACAACGAATATGAGCAAAAAAGTATTAATCCTCTCCTCCAGTCCCCGCAGGAATGGAAACTCCGACCTCTTGTGCAACGAATTCATGCGCGGTGCCGCAGAAGCCGGACATCAAGTAGAAAAGATTTTCCTGAAAGACAAGCACATCAACTACTGCACGGGATGCAGCGTATGCAGCATGTACGGCAAACCCTGCCCGCAAAAGGACGATGCCGCCGAAGTGGTGGAAAAGATGATTGCCGCCGACGTCATCGTCATGGCAACTCCCGTATACTTCTACACCATGAGCGCGCAGATGAAGACACTGATTGACCGTTGTTGTGCACGCTACCTTGAAATAAAGAACAAGGAGTTCTACTTCATCATCGCCGCCGCCGAAGAAAGTGTCCCCATGATGGAACGTACCATTGATGGTTTCCGTGGCTTCCTCGACTGCCTGGAAGAGCCCAAAGAATGCGGCACCATTTATGGCGTGGGTGCCTGGAAGGTAGGCGAGATAAACGACAAGCCTTCCATGCACGAAGCCTACGAGATGGGGAAAAAAGTATAAAGAACGAATACTAAACATTTATGCTACGTACCATCAGACTGACCCTTGCCGTCATCTTCTTTGCATTCATCACGCTGTTGTTCCTCGACTTCACGGGAACACTGCATGCCTGGTTCGGATGGATGGCGAAAATACAATTCCTGCCGGCCGTGCTGGCACTGAACATCGGTGTAGTACTGTTTCTTGCAGTGCTGACCTTGGTATTCGGACGCATCTACTGCTCCGTCATCTGCCCGTTAGGAGTATTCCAGGATATTGTTTCCTGGCTCTCCGCCAAACGGAAGAAGAACCGTTTCCACTATTCGCCTGTACTGAAATGGCTACGCTACGGTGTGCTGGGAGTATTCGTACTTGCCATTATCGGCGGACTGAACTCTTTTGTCGTGCTACTGGCCCCTTACAGCTCATACGGGCGCATCGTTTCCAGCCTTTTCTCCCCGCTCTACCAATGGGCAAACAACGGACTGGCCTACCTGGCCGAACGTGCTGACAGCTATGCCTTCTATGAAACGGATGTATGGATGAAGAGTCTCCCTATCCTGCTGATTGCCACGGTCACTCTGGTCGTCCTCATCGTGCTGGCATGGCGAGGCGGACGTACCTATTGTAACACCATCTGTCCGGTAGGTACAGTGCTTGGCTTCCTCTCGAAGTATTCCTTGCTGAAACCGGTAATTGACACAAAGAAGTGCAACAGTTGCGGACTTTGTGCCCGTAACTGCAAGGCATCGTGCATCAACATCAAGGCACACGAAATAGATTACAGCCGTTGCGTGGCATGTATGGACTGTATCAACAAGTGCAGGAAAGGTGCCATCACTTACACACGCCGCAAGCCGGCCTCCGCTGCAGTCTCTCAGGAAACCTCCGTGGCACCGGAGCAGGTAAACGACGCCCGCCGCGCATTTCTCTCTACAACCGCCGTGTTTGCTGCTACGGCAGCCCTCAAGGCACAAGAGAAGAAAGTGGACGGTGGACTGGCTGTCATCGAGGACAAAAAAATCCCCGAGCGCGCCACTCCCATCACTCCTCCGGGCTCACTGAGCGCCCGCCACTTTGCACAACACTGCACAGCCTGCCAGCTCTGCGTATCGGTATGCCCCAACCAAGTGCTCCGTCCTTCTTCGGACTTGACAAAACTGATGCAGCCGGAAATGTCTTACGAACGCGGTTACTGCCGCCCCGAATGCGCCAAGTGTGCGGAGGTGTGTCCTACCGATGCCATCCATCTGACAAGCCTCGCCGAGAAATCGGCCGTCCAAATCGGTCATGCCGTATGGATTAAGGAGAATTGCATCTGCATCACAGACAAGATGGAATGCGGGAACTGTGCCCGCCATTGTCCGGCCGGTGCCATACAGATGGTTCCTTCAGACCCGGAAGACGAAGCCTCCATCAAGATACCGGTAGTCAACGCCGAACGCTGTATCGGATGCGGAGCATGCGAGAACCTTTGTCCGTCGCGTCCGTTCAGTGCCATTTATGTGGAAGGCCATGTGATGCACAGAACTGTCTGAAGCAGCTTTATCATCCAAATATCCATTTATAATTTCAGTCCTATCACAATGAAAGAAGACAATAAGAACAAGATAAACCGCCGCGATTTCTTCAAACTCGCCGGTGCAGGAACGCTTGCCTCGGCAGCAGCCCTGTACGGCTGTTCGGGCAACAAGAACAACGGGGAGAGCGAATCGGCCGCGCTGGGCGAGATACCAACCGACAAGATGACCTACCGTACCAATCCCAACACGGGCGACCGGGTTTCTCTACTGGGATACGGATGCATGCGATGGCCCACCCGGAAACGCGCCGACGGGAATGGAGACGAAATAGACCAGGAAGCCGTGAACGACCTAATAGACTATGCCATTGCCCACGGAGTGAACTATTTCGACACCTCCCCCGCCTATGTGCAAGGTCTGTCGGAGCGCGCCACGGGCATTGCCTTGAAACGCCACCCACGGGAGAAATTCTTCCTTGCCACAAAGCTGTCCAACTTCAGTCCCAGCACGCACAGCCGCGAAGAGTCCCTTGCCATGTATCACCGCTCCTTCCGCGACCTGCAAGTGGACTACATCGACTACCTCTTGCTGCACGGCATCGGCATGGGCGGCATGGAAGCCCTCCGCTCCCGCTATCTGGACAATGGCATGCTGGACTTCCTGCTGAAAGAGCGCGAAGCCGGACGCATCCGCAACCTCGGATTCTCCTATCATGGAGACATCGAAGTCTTTGACTACCTGCTCTCCCGCCACGACGAACTGAAATGGGACTTCGTACAAATCCAACTGAACTACGTGGACTGGCGGCATGCCAAAGAAGTGAATACCCGCAACACGGATGCCGAATACCTATATGCCGAGCTGGTGAAGCGCAACATTCCCGCCGTTATCATGGAGCCGTTGCTGGGCGGACGCCTATCCCGCCTGAACGACCACTTGATGGCACGTCTGAAACAACGCCGTCCGCAGGAGAGCGTGGCTTCCTGGGCCTTCCGATTCGCAGGTACTTTCCCCGATGTGCTGACCGTACTAAGCGGAATGACGTACATGGAGCATCTGCAAGACAACCTGCGTACCTTCTCCCCGCTTGTTCCATGTACGGAAGAGGAGTTTACCTTACTGGAAGATACCGCCCAGCGAATGCTGCAATACCCCACCGTGCCGTGCAACGACTGCAAATACTGTATGCCGTGTCCCTATGGGCTGGATATTCCAGCCATCCTGCTGCACTACAACCGCTGCATCAACGAGGGCAACGTGCCGCAGAGCAGCCAGGACGAGAATTACCGCGAGGCACGCCGTGCCTTCCTGATAGGCTATGACCGCAGTGTTCCCCGCCTGCGCCAAGCCAACCGTTGCACTGGTTGCGGCCAATGTAACCCGCACTGTCCGCAAGGCATCGACATCCCGGCAAAACTGCAGGAGATAGACCGGTTTGTGGAAGCGCTGAAGCAGGAAACCCTTTAACGGACTTATCTTTAACCCCGGTTGTCCATTTTAAGGATTACCAATCATATACAGATTCTTCTTGTTGTATAACTTTGCAAAAAGAACCATAGATAAACGATGAATAAAAAGATTTTAACCGCAATTTTAATAAGTATCGCCCTTCCGGGTAGTATGCTGTCCGCACCTGCCGACAGCCTCCGGCTAAAAAGTTACAAGCTTGATGAAGTCGTGGTGACCGGGACAAGAAATGAAACAGACATCCGCCACCTGCCAATGACCATCTCCGTAGTGGGCCGCCGGCAACTGGAACAGACCTACCAGCCCTCCATCCTGCCTGCACTGACCGAGCAGGTGCCCGGACTTTTCACCACAAGCCGCGGCATCATGGGCTACGGCGTATCCACGGGAGCCGCAGGAGGCATGAGCCTGCGCGGTATAGGCGCCGGAGTAAACGCAGCCGGAGGACCTACGACCAGCCTGCTGGTGCTGATAGACGGACATCCGCAATACATGGGCCTGATGGGGCATCCCATCGCCGACGCCTACCAGAGCATGATGGCCGAACGGGTGGAAGTGCTGCGCGGTCCCGCCTCCGTCCTCTATGGGTCCAATGCAATGGGCGGGGTTATCAACATCGTCACCCGCAAGATGCAGGAGGACGGGGTGAAAACCAATGCGCAGATAGGATACGGTTCCTACAATACCCTGCAGACGGAAGTCTCCAACCGCGTGAGGAAAGGGCGTTTCAGCAGCGTGGTGACCGGCTCGTACAACCGTACCGACGGACACCGTGACGACATGGAATTTGAGCAGTATGGCGGCTATGCCAAACTGGGATACGACTTCAGCGACACCTGGAAGCTGTGGGGCGACGTGAACATCACCCGCTTCAACGCCTCCAATCCCGGCGAAGCCGACAATCCGTATATAGACAACGACTCGCGCATCACACGCGGCATGACCTCCTTCGCACTGGAAAATCGTTACGACCGCACTTCCGGCGCCGTGAGCTTCTTCTATAACTGGGGCCGGCACTGGATTAACGACGGCTACCACCCCGGAGAAGAGCCCCAGAAGTCGCACTTCAACTCCAAGGACCGGATGCTGGGCATATCGTGGTATCAAAGCGCCACGCTCTTCACCGGCAACCGCCTGACCGTAGGTTTCGATTACCAGCACTTCGGCGGAGAGTCCTGGAACAAGGTTGTCGCCATCGACGAGGCAAAACCCGGACAGCAGATTGGCGACCATATCCCCGGTGTGGACAAGCAGATGGATGAATTTGCAGGCTATGTGGATTTCAAGCAGGACATCAACAGTTGGCTTTCACTGGACGCCGGTGTCCGCATAGACCACCATTCGCACGTAGGCACGGAATGGATTCCCCAAGGGGGACTGGCTTTCCATCTGCCCCGGCAGGCGGAACTGAAAGCAATGGTGAGCAAAGGATTCCGTAACCCCACCATCCGGGAGATGTACATGTTCCCTCCACAGAACCCCGATTTGAAAGCGGAGAGCCTAATGAACTATGAACTCTCCTTTACGGGGCAGCTTTTGGGAGGGGCCATGTCCTATGGGGTGAACCTCTACTACATCAACGGGGACAACATCATCATGACAGACCCTGCCCTGCGCAAGAACGTCAACTCCGGCGAGATAGAGAACTGGGGTGTGGAAACCAACCTCGGATACCGCATCAACCGCCACTGGCAGATGAATGCCAATTATAGCTGGCTGCACATGGAGAATCCGGTACTGGCGGCTCCCGAGCACAAACTCTATGCCGGTGCGGACTTTACGCAAGGACGTTGGGGCCTATCTACCGGTATACAATACGTGAAGGGTCTCCATACCTCGGTCACCCCGGGTAAGGAGAAGCAGGAAAGCTTCGTACTCTGGAACCTGCGTGCCAACTACCGTCTGTGCAGTTTTGCCGACGTCTTTGTCAAGGGCGAAAACCTGCTGGCGCAACGCTATGAAATCAATGCAGGCTTCCCCATGCCGAAAGCCACGGTGATGGGAGGCGTAAATATCAACTTTTAATACTGTTGCGAAGGAGTATATTCTACTCGATAGATATGGTCGAAGAATGGTGCCCACTCATTGTCCGTGATGCCAATCTGCAGACCGTAGAAGTGTGTACCGGCTTCCCGACAACGGCGAATCTCCTCCATAAAGGCAGGTGAAGAATGAGGAATCTTGAAGTCGCTGACCCAAAGCACATCGGCATTCATATACTCCTTGCCTTCTTTGAGCAGGCGGAACGTGGCTTCCAGCATGCGGGTGGCATCTGTATCCCCGCAAGCTGTCTTTGAGAAAAATTCGAGCAGCCTTGCCCGCTCTTTCCTTACATCAATCGGATGAATGGAGACGGAAAAGGCTATCAGAAAGCAGTTCCGCCGTTGACGGTCGGCTATCTCCAGGAGCTTTATCAGCAGGGAGTGGGCAATCTTCTCCGGCTTGCCAGCCATGCTTCCCGAGGTGTCCAGACAGACAATCATCGGACCTTTGGGACGGGCAGGCTTGGTTTCGATGCGCCGGGCAGGCTGCATGATTTCCGATTTATAACGGAAGGTCTGGAGCTTGCGAGTAAGGTATTTGTAGACGAACAAATCTTCCAGTTCACTGTCAGCGGAATGGGCAAGCTCAATGGGAAGCAGGGTATTGAGGTCGTTGCCGGTACTGATGCCCAGGATGTCACATTTGGAGGAGTGCTCCATTTTGTAGACGTTTCCCTCGGCAACGCGGATTTGCTCACGTCCTTCGTCGTCTGCCATACGCCCCATCTTGCGGGCCACTTTCACTATCTCGGGGCAAGAGCGCTGGATGCGCACGATTTTCCGTATACGCTCAAAGTCGACAGTATTCCACAAGCCGCTCATCATGCCCCAGGTCTGGAAGAATTCGTCCTTATCCACACGGTTCTGGCGGATGTACTCGGGGATGTCTTTCAGATTGGAACGGAGCCTGCGCTCGAGGGCATCTTTGCGGAAAGCAATCTCTTTCTCCTTTTCTTCGTGCATCTTCAGTTGGAAGGCGTCTTCCCAGTCGTCCACCATTTTCTCCCAAACTTCATCGTCCGCATATCCTCCTTCTGTGCCGAAGTGGCTGCGGTAGAAGCGGGAGTCGAAGCCGTATTCCCGGTATTTGTCGGAAATCTGCTGGAGCAAGGCTTGCCAGCCATCTTTCCGTTTTGCCATGGACCATTCCAGCACGAGCTTCATCTCATTCCGTTCCGACTGGCTTTTCCGGAGGTTGTACCTCTCCTTCTCCAAGTTCAATTGGATGAACTGAATCATGGTGTCGTAAAAGATACGTGCACAGACCTCATCGCCCAGCACCTGCACCTTGACCATGGAGTCGTTCATCACAGAGAGTAGATAGGCATACAAGGGCTCGGTATCCGTCTCTGCGCACTCTCCGGTGGCAACGAAACGGTCCAGTGCCTGCACATAGAAGGCGGTGTCATATCGGGTGACGGTGGTGTTCATCTTCTTCTTGGTTACTGGAGGATTATTCGTCTCCATATCTCAGTTTGCGCATGTCCACACGCGCCCAGGCTATTTCCTTGCGGACGATGGAGACGTATTGAGCTACGCTCTTTTTGTCTTCTTCGGAGACGAAAAGGTTGTCGGACAAATCTCTTACCAGGCGGTCTATGCTGGTGGCGGCGGCGTCCAGTTCCGTCTCGTAGTCACGGTCGGTGACGGAGAGGTTTCCCAGCCAGAGTTGTTGCTCCTCACCTCGTTGCAGACGCCGCATGGGGAAGCGCACACCGTTGATGTAGAGATGCTTGTCGTCGCGGTAGAGGGTGACGCGTTCGGTGCCTTCCTCTTTCACGGCGCCGGTGTCGGCAAAGGCGCGGATGATGGTACGCTTGGGATTGATGGGGTCGGCATACATTACGCCCAAGGTGGGGGCATCTTTGGCGCTGTACTCCTTCAGATTTTTGTAGTCCACGATAAAGATGTAGGTGTTGCCCGTACCATGTTTCTCCACCTGGTAGTAGAAGTGTTCCGTTATCAGCAGGTCATCGTCCCTACGGTCGCCGGCAAGGCGGGCTTTGTCGAGGGCTTCGCGCACACGGCTGACTTTCAAATCGGATTTCAGCGAGGAGGCGATACCGGCAATCTGTTTTGTGTGGGACACGAATAAGGCACGGATAACGATGTCACGGATGGCAACGCTCTCATCAGGCTCACTCCATAGGCAGTGGTAGACGGGAAGCAGGTCGGTCATGGAGACTTCCGTGCGGCCGTGGACGAAGGCGGAGGTCTTGAGCAGCTTCACGATGTTCTTCCAGCGGCGGTCGCTGACGTAGACATTGCGGCGCAGGTCGGAGTCTTGCATCTCTACGCTTGTCAGTCCGTGGCGAATGGCTGTGATGCAGGAAAGAACATCGAGAGGCAAGGTTACGCGGCGTATCTCTGCTTGCCATTCGGCATACTCGCGGTCGGAGATTTGCCATTCGCAGGCAGTCGTTTCCGGATGGTCGGCAGAATCGTCCAGCAGCATTTTGTAGAAAGACTCTTCCTGCTTGACGCAGGTGCAGAGAATGCGGATGAGGAAGCGGTCCCATAGGGCTTCCAGTCCCTCGCCTTGGGCAGGCAGTTCGTTGCTGGCGGCTACGAGCAGTTTGAGGGGGAGATGCAGTTCCTTGTCGCCGTTGCGGAAAAGTTTCTCGTTGATGACGGTCAGCAGAGTGTTCTGTATGGCAGGGCCTGCTTTCCATATTTCGTCCAGAAACACGACATCGGCTGTGGGCAGATAGCCGTCGATGGCACGTTCATACTTGTCGGATTCTTTCAGTCGGCTAATGCTGACAGGACCGAAAATCTCGTCGGGCGTAGAGAAGCGGGACATCAGGTATTCAAAGGCACGGGCATCTGTAAAAGCCGACTTTAGCCGCCTGGCTACCATTGACTTGGCTACTCCCGGAGGTCCCAGGAGCAGAATGCTCTCGCCTGCCAGAGCTGCCAGCAGGGAGAGGTTTATTTCAGTTTCTTTTTCGTATACTCCCCGGTTCATTTCGGAAAGGAGGAGACGAATGCGTTGGGTTATTTCCACAATATGATTTATTTATAGTCAGTACTCATGTATAAAGAAAAGTGTGTAAAGATACAAAATAGTAGGGAAATCAGAGAGAGTCTTATTAAGATTCACTATCTTTGGAAAACAAATACACACAGACACGCACACACGTTGTGATTTGCTTTCATTTCCTATATCTATTACCATTTCTACCTGGAGACAAATTGTCCCCAGGTAAGTGACCAGTCCTTCATCGGGTCAGTCCCTATTATTGGGGATTTAACAATCCCCCCTCTTTTGCCGAAAACTAAAACTTTCCTCCCCAAACACTACTCTTCGTATCACAATATTTTATACCTTTGTTCACTAAGAAATAATCGTCCCATACCCATTTCTGTTTCGTCCGACAGCTGTCGGACGATAATTAAACAACTGTTGGACGATAATGCAACAGTTGTCGGACGATTAGTTTTTAGGAAGAAGAAAATTAATCCGCTTAGCGACAAAAATAATTCCCCGAAGCGACGAGAACTGTTTATCGCTATAAACAAAAATAAATATCTTATGAGCGCGTATTACGACCTTTACGAAACGCCTTCGCCCGACGGGAAAGAAGACAAGAAATCACTCCATGCACGTATCTGCCCGAAAAGGACTTATACCCAAAAGGAGTTTGTGGAACATATCGCAACTTTCCAACATCTGCCCAAGAATGTGATAGGGGCAGCATTGGATGCCTGCATTGACGAGTTGTGCGACCTCCTTGCCAACGGAAACATCGTGGAGCTGGGAGAACTCGGATTCTTCAGCACTTCACTGAAATGCTTGCGCGAGACCGACGACGAGAAAAAGAAAATCCGCTCTGAATCCGTCCAATTCCAAAACGTGCACCTGCGTATCAGCAGCACGTTCCGCAACAACATCAAGAAGAAAATGACGTTGGAACGTGTACACTCCACTACCAAGAAATCGAAAAAGGCAGTAGAAACCACCGAAGAAACAAGAAAAACCGAACTGGAACTGTTCCTCAAGCAGAATGTATGCATCAACAAAAACGAATACATCCAATTGAGCGGACTGACCAGACATGCCGCCATAGACGAGCTGAACAAATTCATCCTGCAAGGGTTCCTGCGCCGCCGTGGGATGGGAAGGTCAACGGTCTATGTGCGACAAGAAAAAGACACAGCAAACGAAATTTAGGGGGGCAAACACAGAGACACAAAGACATAGAAATTAATGCTTTATCTCTTTGAAAAAAATCTCTGTGCCTCTGTATTTTCGTGTTCATCCCCCCAATAATAACAACAAACAATGGAAAAATCAACAGAAATCAAACCCTCCACGCAGTGGTTCGTCTTCTTCAAAGACCAACTGCTGCTGAAAAAAGGATATACAGACAAAGGAGAAATAAAATACAGCGTACCCGTCAGTATAGAGCCTCCTCTGACACCGGAAGCCGGAAGTAATATACACGAAGTGTTCCCCCCCAACGGCAAGCAAGTACGTGCATTCGCCTTGGAACAGCCCGTGGCCGAAACCGACGAATGGGTCATGATAGGCCTGCGCGCATCGTACGACTACATCTCGCCGGACGAGTACCGTTCTGCAGGAAAGGCCTTCCAGATACTCTATTGGGACGAGCACAGCCACTTCTGCCCCGTGTGTGGCACCGCCATGGAGCACCAGACCCCCATCATGAAGAAGTGTCCCAACTGCGGCAATGAGATGTACCCTCCCGTTTCCACCGCCATCATCGTACTGATACGCAAAGGAAACGAAATCCTGCTGGTGCATGCCCGGAACTTCCGAGGAACCTTCTACGGACTGGTGGCAGGCTTCCTCGAAGCCGGCGAGACACTGGAAGAATGTGTGGAACGGGAAGTTTTTGAGGAAACGGGGCTGAAGGTAAAGAACATCACCTACTTCAGCAACCAGCCCTGGCCCTACCCCAGCGGATTGATGGTGGGTTTCATTGCCGACTACGAAAGTGGGGAGATAAAACTGCAGGAAGATGAGCTGACCGCTGCCGCCTTCTATTCCAAAGACAACTTGCCCGAAATTCCACGAAAACTGAGTATCGCAAGAAGGCTGATAGACTGGTGGATGGAGAACAATTAAAAATTAAAGAATTAAAAATTAAAAAGAGGGGGGAAGAAATTTAAAAAAGCAGATTGCGCCACACACACTCACAAACGAACAACTACGAATGAAACGACTCTCATTCACATCAACCAATCGGTGTGTAACCGCAATCTGCATATACTAAACTTCCCTGCAAACGTTTTGTTCATCAACCATCGGGTTTAAGTCTTTATTTAAGTTTTCTTTCAACACAGAAAGCTAAAGAAAAAGGCGCAGCCCTCACGGGTTACGCCTCTCCGAACACTATATACACATTTTTTCCTCTTTCCTATCAAATGCCGAGTGACTTGCGCACTGCCTCCACTTTCTTTTCTGCTTCGGCATCGGCGCCGGCATAGCACTTCGGACAACCCATCTCGCCCTTCACCTCGATATAGAACTTGATTTTCGGTTCCGTACCGGAAGGACGGACAGAAATCTTCGTGCCGTCTACAGTGAAATATTGGAGTACATTGGAAGTCTCGGGCATATCCAGCTTGCTTACGTTGCCCTGGGCATCAGTAAGTTCCAGCGTCTTGTAATCCTTAATCAAGCTGACAGCCGAACCACCGATTTCCTTCGGAGGATTGGCGCGGAAGTTATCCATCATCGCCTTGATTTCTTCGGCACCGCTCTTGCCGGGTTTCACCACGTTCACGGTGGTTTCCTTTGAGAATCCGTATTCTACATAGATTTCCATCAATACGTCATAGAGTGTCTTGCCCTGGTCTTTGGCCCAAGCACAGATTTCGGCCAGCAAGGAGCAGGCAGAAACCGCATCTTTATCACGGACAAAGTCTTCGGCCAGGAAGCCATAGCTTTCTTCACCACCACCGATATACTGCTGCTTGCCTTCGCTCAGACGGATTTCGCGAGCAATCCACTTGAAGCCGGTGTAGCAGTCGCGCATTTCAATCTTGTTCTTGTCTGCCACAGCCTTGATGAGTTCAGTGGTCACGATGGTCTTCACGATGAAGTCGTTCGGCTGCATCTTGCCCATTGCAATACGGTTCTTGATGATGTAGTACAAAAAAATGAGACAAGTCTGGTTACCATTAATAAGCACCCACTCGCCCTTATCGTCCTTGCAGGCCATACCGACACGGTCGGCATCCGGGTCACTTGCCATCACGATGTCAGCGTCAATCTTCTTGGCGAGCGCAATGGCCATGAAAAGAGCTTCGGCATTTTCGGGGTTCGGAGAAACCACTGTCGGGAAATTGCCGTCCTTCACCATCTGTTCGGGCACGCAGTTGATATTCTCAAATCCCCACTCCTTCAATGAGTCCGGAATGAGCACGCGGCCTGCGCCATGAAGCGGAGTATACACAATGCTGAGGTCTTTCTGGCGACGGATGACTTCGGGATCGATGGAAATGGAGTGAACCATGTCCAGATAAACCTTATCCACTTCCTTGCCGATAATCTGAATCAAGTCCTTGTTGCCGTTGAACTTGATGTCGGCCACCGTCACCTTGTTCACCTCGTCTATGATGGCCGTGTCGTGCGGAGCGAGCACCTGCGCACCGTCATCCCAATAAGCTTTGTAGCCGTTGTATTCTCTGGGGTTGTGGCTGGCTGTGATGTTGATACCGCTCTGACAGCCGAAGTGACGGATGGCGAATGAAACTTCGGGCGTAGGACGAAGGTCATCAAAAAGATATACCTTGATGCCGTTTGCAGAGAAGATGTCGGCAGAAATCTTTGCGAACTTGTCGCTATTGTTGCGGCAGTCGTGCCCCACAACAACGGAAATATCCTTCTTTCCGGCAAAACATTTGTTCAGATAGTTGGACAAGCCCTGTGTTGCGGCACCTACGGTGTAGATGTTCATGCGGTTTGTACCGGCACCCATGATGCCACGCAGACCACCCGTTCCAAACTCCAGGTCTTTGTAAAAACTGTCTATCAATTCGGTTTTATCTGGGTTTTCCAACATGCGTTTCACTTCTGCCTGAGTTTCGGCATCATATGCCGGGGTAAGCCATTTTTCGGCTTTCTCAGTCACCTGCTTAATCAGTTCCTGATTTTCCATAAGACTGTTATTGTTTTAAGGGTTAATATAAACTTTTTTGTAAGACACAAATGTAGAAGAATAAGTTCAAATATCCTAATTTTATTCAGGCATTTTATATCTGTCTCCCGTCTGCTTAACATACTCTTCAAGGAACTCCTTCGGGTATCCCGGGCGGATTACGCCTGCCGGCTGGCCGATGGAATTACGTTCGAATTGACCGTTTTTCATACGTTTGACAACGCCGTCATTATACTTTACGACAAGAAACTCGCCAAGACGTTTCCAAGTATCGAAAGTGCTTTGGGCAGTCATGTTCGTATAGTTGGTAAGGAATGCCTTTGCTTTGGCAGGGTCTTTTTCCAGCAGTTTGGCAGCAGCAGCCTCAACGCCTTCCTGCGCTTCGTTGAAGGTTGTCTCCAACTCTGTCTGAGTGGCACGCACGTCGCCCATCATCAAGTCATAACGGGGATAAACCATATTGGCCACCCAGTTGAAAATCCAGAAAGCGGAGTTCCAGGAGAAAGTGATGTAATCGGCGCCGTCCACACGGGTGTAGCATACGGGAACCTTGTCCGTACAGCAGTATACGGGCGTAAATACCGTCATGTTGGCATCATCCGTGCCGAACCACAATACTCCACCGATAGGGTCGGGCAACTCGGAGCGCATCTGTGCCACGAATACGAAACCGCTCTGCTGGGTGGAGATGGGACGCTCATTGAAGTATTCCTGGTCACCCACCTTGAAAGAGAGTGGAGAAAGGCGGTACGGGGTATGATACGGGCCTGCGCCGAAATCTTTGCTGATGTCGAGAGGAGTACCTTCATAATGGTCGCGCATGGCGTTCTTCACATCCTGCACGGAAACCTTGCGGTTGGGCTTCACAAACAGAGGCATCGGAGTGTCCGTCTCACCCAATATATAAGGCAGGAACTCGTTGCCGCGGTCGGTAAACATATTGAAATAGCTCCATACGCGTGCCTCGCAATAGCGACGGGCACCGAAATCGAGCGGAGCGTAGGCATCGGCAAAGCTGAAATCCTTGTTCACACCGTCAAAATAGCCCTTCTCGCGTGCAAAAGAGATGACGTCGGCAGAGTACATGCAGTTTTCCTTGTCATTCATATTGAACTGATGAATGCGGCTCTGATTGGCATGTGCGGAGATACAATCATCGGGCACGCGGACAGCTACCCATACGGCACCGCGCACACCGGGTCCCTTGCCAATCATCTCCATAATCCATATCTCGTTGGGGTCGGCAATGGTAAAGGACTCGCCACCGCTGTAATAGCCGTATTCCTGCACCAACTCCGTCATCACCTTGATAGCCTCGCGGGCGGTGCGTGAGCGTTGCAGACCGAGGTAAATCAAACTGCCGTAGTCGATGATGCCGGTGGTATCCACCAGCTCGGGACGTCCGCCGAATGTCGTCTCACCGATAGTGAGCTGGAACTCATTCATATTGCCGATGACATTGTACGTCTGACGCGCCTGCTCTATCTGCCCAAGGTATTTGCCGGTGTCCCACTCGTGTATGTCAATCAGCGTACCTTTCTTGTGCATACCGGCAGGATAATGATACAACTCGCCGAACAAACCATAAGAATCGGCAGAATAGGAAACAATGGTAGAACCGTCCGCAGAAGCGTTCTTGCCCACGATAAGATTGGTGCAGGCCAGCGCATTCGCCACGGCTGCCACAACAAACAAGACGGAAAGAGTCAGTCTTTTACTTTTCATACTTCTAAATTATAATGTTACTAAATATTTCAGTCTTTACCATACAAAATCAAACTGTTCGGTGGTACGGTTGCCACAGCCATCCGTCACCGTCATCTCCACCACGTGCTTGCCGCCTTTCTCCACATGTTTCGGGTCAAGCTCGCACACCAGGTTACCGCTGATGGAATTGGGCTTTCCAAACAAGGCATACTTCCCGTCAATCGTACCCCGATAGGTATTGATGCCGGTTTCCTTGTCCTTGGCCTTGAAGATGATTTTTCCCGTACGTCCCCATTGGGCTTGGTTTACGGGAGTTATCACCGGCGGAACCGTATCCACCGCCACGGTATAAGTCCCCAAATCCCGTATACGCACTTTCATGACACCATCCTCATACTTACCGCCGATACGGTATTTTCCACCGCGCGCCGTTACGCCCGCCACATAATATTTGGTCACATCCTCTACTGGACGCCGGCGCAAGCCGATACGCAAATCGCAGGCATTGTGCATAGGAATACGGGTATCGTTCAGTTGATAGGTGAAAGCGATGTCGCCACTATCAGCCCGCACGGAGTAGTTCAGCAAGACGTCATCGTAGAGCATTCCTTTCGGGATAACCAACTCCAGCCCCGGCTCCTGCAGATAGTTCACCTTGTCCCATTTGAGGGCATATTTCTCACGATGTTCCACCGGAGCAATTATCGTCTTCTGTCCCTGGACTGTAAAGCGGACTTTAGAGGTATTTCCCAGCGCATCGCTCAGTGTATAGACAAATCGGTAAGGGCGTTCTTCGTTGATTTCCACCAGTCCGCGATTGCCGTTGGATGCCTGCAGCATGCGAAGACGGTTGCCCGGCTCTATAAAAGACTTCATGTACTGACCGTGTGTCCACGAATTGATATAGCGGTTCTCCTCATAGGCAAAGCGGTCTATCGTACTGCGGAAGACTTCCTCACCGTCCACTTCGAGAATCACCGTCTTCACGCCATATTTATTCTGCACTCCGTCCATATAGTCGTAGGCACGGATGCCTGCACCAATCAGTCCCCAGGCGGTAATGGGTTTCGTTGGATGTGCCGGAAAAGCCCGTCGCGTCTGCTTGCCCTCCACCACTCCTTTTCCCGGCTGTGGAAACAGCATGATACCTTCGGCACGCGGGGCAGTCTTGTCTTTCACCTTGTTCATGAAGAAAGGCAGCGGGTCGATATATTCGTCCGTAGCCGTCTCTATCATATCCAGATGCAGGTGCGGACCGAAAGAGTATCCGGTGTTTCCGCTCAAAGCTATTATCTGACCGGCCTTCACGGGATATTCATCGGGTTCGGGAGTAATTTCCACCTCCCAACTTTCTTTCTCGTACTGCAAGTCTTCAACCCGGCGGGCCACATCGCCCACAAAGGCACTCAAATGGCGGTTTATCGTCGAATAACCATTGTCATAAGCCACATCGAGCACATAGCCCGAACCGTGGGTAACGCGGATACGCGAAATATATCCGTCGGCCAGAGCGCGTACCGGCTTGCCTATGGTTCCACCGGTCTTGAAATCCAGTCCGCCATGAAAATGGTTGGCACGTATCTCGCCGAAGTTACCGGAGAAAGTGATGGGAAAATCAAAAGGCGGGATGAAGGAAGGCTTGTCTGTATCGGTTTCTTGGGCATAGCCGCTTTGCACACTACCAATAAAGAACAAAAGAGAGAAAAATATAGAATATTTCATATTTTGTACAGTCAATATTATTTTAAATGCATGCAAATATAAAAAGAATAGTTCTCTCTACCTACAGAAAGCTACAATTATCATTGATTAAAACATGCATAAAAATTCTGTTGAAGAACATAGATGCACCAATAACACCCAAGCCGGGAAATCGCTATATTGCGCCATGTTTAACCCCCCAATTAAAACTTTAAGGTTATGATTATCGGAGTACCTAAAGAAATCAAGAACAACGAGAACCGCGTGGGAATGACCCCTGCCGGAGTAGCCGAATTGGTGAAAAAAGGTCATACGGTGTATGTGCAGGCCACAGCAGGCGTAAACAGCGGTTTTTCCGACGATGACTACATCGCCGTAGGTGCAAAGACTTTACCGACCATTGAAGACACGTATGCCGCAGCCGACATGATTGTCAAGGTAAAGGAACCTATTGCACCGGAGTACAAACTGATTAAAAAGGAACAAGTGGTATTTACCTATTTCCACTTTGCAGCCGATAAATTGCTGACCGAAGCCATGATTGAAAGTGGTGCCGTCTGCATCGCCTACGAAACCGTGGAAAAAGAAGACCGTTCACTTCCGCTGCTTACCCCCATGAGCGAGGTGGCAGGACGTATGGCTACCCAAGTAGGAGCCCGCTTCCTTGAAAAGCCACAAGGCGGCAAGGGAAAACTGATGGGCGGAGTAACGGGCGTACGTCCCGCACGCGTACTTATCCTTGGAGGTGGTATCGTGGGCACCAATGCCGCACAGATAGCTGCCGGAATGGGTGCCGAGGTACTGATTGCCGACATCAACCTTCCCCGCCTGCGCTACCTGAGTGAAGTGATGCCGAAAAACGTAAAGACACTCTATTCTTCCACCCATAACATCAAGATGGAATTACCGAACATCGACTTGGTTATCGGTTCCGTCCTCATCCCCGGTGACAAGGCCCCACACCTCATCACCAGCGAAATGCTGAAGATGATGAAACCCGGTACGGTACTCGTAGACGTAGCCATCGACCAGGGCGGTTGTTTCGAAACCTCCCACCCCACCACGCACAGCGACCCTACCTACATTGTGGACGGAATTGTACACTACGCCGTTGCCAATATCCCCGGCGCCGTACCCTTCACCTCCACCATGGCACTGACAAATGCCACCCTGCCCTACACTGTTTCCCTGGCATGTAAAGGCTGGAGACAAGCCTGCAAGGACGACCCGGCTCTGGCGCAAGGATTGAACGTAGTGGAAGGCAAAGTAACATACAAAGCTGTAGCCGACGTCTTCGGGCTGAAATATGAGGCGATTGAGTTATAAGTTATAAGTGATGAGTGATTTGTTGGTATTTTCCTTTCAGCATGGTAGCGCAGCACAATTACCAACAAATCACTCATCACTCATAACTCCCCCCCAACAAAGAATCCTTCCTCCTCGCATACTCCCACCACATGGCGAGCAGTGTGATGCAGAGATTGAAAATAAACGGAAATTCCTTGGAACTAGTGTGGAACAAGGTCTGAAAGAAATCTGTAATGAACGGGGACAATAGAATCGCCAGATAATTCATCACCATTACAAAGGCCAGTGCCAAGGTTGTTTTTTCCGGTATAGCCGTATCTACTGTCTCGTCATAAATCAGCGGTTGAATGACACCATATCCCAAACCAACCAACATACATCCCGGTATTATCAGCCATTCTTTAGGCGAAATCCATATCAAGAGCAAACCCGCTGCAATGGACAAAAGACTGTAAAATTTCGTATTTTTTCCCATCCACTTCACGATATGCCCCAGGAAGAAACCCGGAGCCATAATGGCAAGGAAGAATAAGGAGATCATCAATCCGGAATTTCCGCTGGAGAAGTGATGGGCCTCCATCAAAAAAGGCAAGTCAAAAGTAACCGCCAGCACTACATACGTAGTGACGCCATAAAACAGCATCAACTGTAGCAGATGGCGGACATGGATGCCGTATTTACCGGGAATCGCACGCTTGGATTCCTCCGGAACAACGGCAGCTGTATCTTCTGCTATCTGCGGCTGACCGGTATCCCCCTTCAAATATCCGACAAGCAGCAGAGAAACCAACGGAAGCAGGTATACCACGAAAGGCAAGTGCCAGTTTACCTCTGCCAGATACCCAGTCACCGCCGTTGCCACAACCAGCGTCACATTGGTAATGGCAGAACTGTAACCAAACTGCTTCACCCGATATTCCCCCGTGAAATAGCGTGAAACCAGACCGGTGGACAACGGAATAATCACCCCCGAACCGATGCCAAGCAAAGCGCTGACCACCATCAACTGCCACATTTTATCCGAAAAAAGATAAAGTACCCCACTGGTGGCAAACATCCAAAGCCCCGCTTTCAGCAGACGCACAAAGTCACGTTTCTCGGCCAGCTTGCCCGCCAACAGCACAAAAGGAATTATCAGCAGCGAAGGCAGGGAGGTAAGCATCTGTATATCCAGTTCTGTGGCATGTGGAAAAATGGTAGTAAGTTGTCCCAAAATAGGTGATACGGCCAATCCCGGCAAGGAAGTCAATGCAGAGACTGACCAAATGCCGACAAGCGTGATAAGGGGGATTGTACCCCTTCCGGTATTGATTTTCATATAGTAGTATATTAATTAAATGAATAATGTGGGAACAACAAACCTACCTTCAGAATGTTCGTTTTTTAAGATTTTACTACGCTGCCCTTTAATAAACGCCAAATAATGCAAAACCCCGGAACTTTCATCCGCAAACCCCGTTGTTGTGGGAAATTCGACGGGGAAAAGCCCCGCCGCCTAAACCTTTAAAAAACTTATTAATATGGAAGATTTGAATTTCAGAAAAGGAGATGCAAAAACTGAAGTATTCGGTTCAAACCGTATGTTACAACCCTCACCCGTAGAAAAGATTCCCGACGGACCTACTACCCCGGAAATCGCCTATCAGATGGTGAAAGACGAGACCTTCGCCCAAACGCAGCCTCGCTTGAATCTGGCTACATTCGTCACTACCTATATGGACGAATATGCCACCAAGTTGATGAACGAAGCCATCAACATCAACTACATTGACGAGACCGAATATCCGCGCATCGCCGTAATGAACGGTAAATGTATCAACATCGTGGCCAACCTCTGGAACTCTCCTGAAAAAGAAACCTGGAAAACCGGCGCACTTGCCATCGGTTCCTCGGAGGCATGTATGCTGGGTGGTGTGGCAGCCTGGTTGCGCTGGCGCAAGAAACGTCAGGCACAAGGCAAACCGTTCGACAAACCCAACTTCGTTATTTCAACCGGTTTCCAGGTGGTATGGGAAAAATTCGCCCAATTGTGGCAGATTGAAATGCGTGAAGTGCCTTTGACACTGGACAAGACCACGCTCGACCCCGAAGAAGCCTTGAAGATGTGTGATGAGAACACCATCTGTATCGTGCCTATCCAAGGCGTTACATGGACAGGACTGAACGATGACGTCGAAGCCCTCGACAAAGCCCTCGATGCCTACAATGCGAAGACCGGCTACGACATTCCTATCCACGTAGATGCCGCCAGCGGCGGTTTCATCCTCCCGTTCCTCTATCCCGAAAAGAAATGGGACTTCCGTCTGAAGTGGGTACTCTCCATCAGCGTCAGCGGACACAAATTCGGTCTGGTTTATCCGGGTCTGGGCTGGGTTTGCTGGAAAGGCAAGGAATATCTGCCCGAAGAAATGTCATTCAGCGTAAACTACCTCGGTGCCAACATTACTCAGGTAGGCCTGAACTTCTCCCGTCCTGCCGCACAGATTCTGGGTCAATATTACCAGTTCATCCGTTTGGGATTCCAGGGTTACAAGGAAGTACAGTACAACTCTCTGACCATCGCCAAGTATATCCATGACGAAATCGGCAAGATGGCTCCGTTCGTAAACTATTCCGACGAGGTTGTGAACCCGCTGTTTATCTGGTATTTGAAACCGGAATATGCAAGAGCTGCCAAATGGACTCTGTATGACCTGCAGGACAAGCTGTCACAACACGGTTGGATGGTACCCGCCTATACACTGCCTTCAAAGCTGGAAGACTACGTCGTAATGCGCGTCGTTGTTCGCCAAGGATTCAGCCGCGACATGGCAGACATGCTGCTGGGTGACATCAAGAATGCCATCACGGAGCTGGAGAAACTGGATTACCCGACTCCTACCCGTATGGCACAGGAAAAGAACCTGCCGGTGGAAACCAAAATATTCAACCACGGATGCCGTACTCATAAAAAATAAATTAATTTACGATTAAACGATTTACGATGTACGATTAGAGTTTCTCTTGATACGGACTACGTTTAAAGGAGTAATTTCAATCGTAAATCGTACATCGTCTAATCGTACATCACAACGTGTTTATGGAAAAGAAAATATCAATTTCACAAATAAAGGAGGTTGCCCAAGAAGCCTACAGTGAGGTGAAGGGCAGCACAGGAGGCAAGAATGCGGATTATATTCCCTACCTTGCCAACATAGACTCCAAACTATTCGGACTCAGCATCTGCCTGATGAACGGGCAGACCATCAATATAGGTGACACAGACTATCGTTTCGGTATAGAGTCCGTCTCGAAGGTACACACAGCCATCCTTATCCTGCGCCAATACGGTGCGCAGAAAGTGCTGGACATGATAGGTGCCGATGCCACGGGACTACCGTTCAACTCCATCATCGCCATCTTGCTGGAAAACGACCACCCTTCCACTCCATTGGTAAATGCCGGTGCCATTTCCGCCTGTTCCATGGTACAGCCAGTGGGAAACTCCGACAAGAAATGGGATGCCATTGTACAGAATGTCACTGAGCTGTGCGGCTCCGCCCCACAACTCATCGACGAACTGTACAAATCGGAAACGGCTACCAACTTCAACAACCGCTCCATTGCCTGGCTGCTGAAAAACTACAACCGCATCTACGATAATCCGGACATGGCTCTCGACCTCTATACTCGCCAGTGTTCTCTCGGCATCACGGCCCAGCAACTGGGCATTGCCGCAGGAACCATCGCCAATAACGGTGTGAACCCCGTCACCAAACAAACGGTGTTCGAAGCCAGCCTGGCACCGAAAATCACGTCGATGATTTCTACCGTAGGCTTCTACGAGCATTCGGGCGACTGGATGTACACCGCCGGCATACCGGCCAAAAGCGGTGTAGGCGGTGGTGTAATGGCCGTATTGCCCGGTGTCATGGGAGTATCGGCCTTCGCTCCTCCCCTAGACGAAGCGGGAAACTCCGTAAAGGCCCAATCGGCAATCAAGTTCATCATGAACAAGCTCGGCCTGGGTGTATTCAACGGTGATAACGTAACGATTACAGAATAAGTTTCTCTTTTTAGTTATGAGTTATAGGTTATGAGTTATTTGTTGGTAGGCACCGTAATCAGCAAATGACTTATAGCTCATAACTTATGACTTTATAATGGACTTCATCATGAAAATGGCTCTATCAGAATTTGTATTGCGGGAAAAAGGTATCTATGGCATACTGCATGTCATTATATTGATACTGTCGCTATTTTTAGTTATCAGCATCTCTGTCGACACGTTCAAGGGGATCCCCTTTTACGAACAGTCGGTCTACATGAAAGTACAGTTGTGGATATGCGCCCTGTTCCTGGCAGATTTTGTATTGGAATGGTTCCTGGCAGAGAAGAAGGGTCACTACGTGGCCACGCATTTCATTTTCCTGCTGGTAGCTATACCCTATCAAAACATCATTGCCTATATGGGATGGACTTTCTCACCCGAGATAACCTATATGCTGCGTTTCATCCCATTGGTGCGGGGTGGTTACGCCATGGCTATCGTGGTGGGTTGGCTGACGTACAACCGCGCATCGGGACTGTTCGTTTCCTACCTTACCATGTTGCTGGCCACTGTCTATTTTTCCAGTCTGGCCTTTTATGTCATGGAGCATGGTCCCAATCCTTTAGTTAAAGGATATGGAGACGCCTTATGGTGGGCATTTATGGATGTGACGACGGTGGGTTCCAATATCATAGCAGTCACTCCCACCGGACGGGTACTGTCCGTACTGCTGGCTGCGCTGGGCATGATGATGTTCCCTATCTTTACAGTGTATGTAACGAGCCTGGTCGAACGGCGCAATAAGGAAAAAGAAGAGTTCTACAAGAAAGTTGCACAGAAGCCCGCGCCCAAAGCCGACGCTTCCTGAATAGTTAAAACCGGAACTTTCACTTATCCGTTGGGAACAACTCTCCCCAAGTGTTGTTATAGACGCTGATTTTGAATATATTTTTCATCTAAAACCTTAACTTATGGCAAATATTAAACAAACAGTGAAGCTGGGTGTATTTACCCTGGCAATCATGAATGTGACGGCAGTAGTATCCCTACGAGGACTTCCTGCCGAGGCCGTGTACGGAATGAGTTCGGCCTTCTACTACTTATTTGCAGCCATTGTTTTTCTGATTCCGACGTCACTTGTCGCCGCGGAACTGGCTGCCATGTTTCAAGACAAGCAAGGCGGTGTGTTCCGCTGGGTGGGCGAAGCCTACGGAAAAAAACTGGGCTTCCTTGCCATCTGGGTACAATGGATTGAAAGTACAATCTGGTATCCTACCGTATTGACATTCGGTGCCGTATCCATTGCTTTCATCGGCATGAACGACGTACACGACATGTCACTGGCCAACAACAAGTATTACTCACTCGTTGTTGTCCTCATCATCTACTGGCTAGCTACGTTCATTTCCATGAAGGGCATGAGCTGGGTAGGTAAAGTGGCAAAGGTCGGCGGCCTGGTCGGGACTATTATCCCTGCCGCACTGCTGATTATCCTGGGTATTATCTACCTTGCCACCGGCGGACACTCCAACCTGGATTTCCACAGCAGCTTCTTCCCCGACTTGACGAACTTCGACAACGTGGTGCTTGCTGCCAGTATCTTCCTCTTCTATGCCGGTATGGAAATGGGCGGTATCCACGTAAAAGACGTGAACAATCCCTCCAAGAATTATCCGAAGGCAGTGTTCATCGGTGCGGCCATTACGGTTATCATCTTCGTGCTCGGTACTTTCTCACTGGGCATCATCATCCCGGCCAAAGACATCAGTCTGACACAGAGTCTGCTTGTAGGCTTCGATAACTATTTCCATTACATCCGCGCCTCCTGGCTGTCACCCATCATCGCCATTGCTCTGGCATTCGGGGTGCTGGCAGGTGTATTGACATGGGTTGCCGGTCCGTCCAAAGGTATCTTTGCCGTAGGAAAAGCAGGCTACATGCCTCCGTTCTTCCAGAAGACAAACAAACTGGGTGTACAGAAGAACATCCTTTATGTACAAGGCGGTGCAGTAACCGTACTGAGCCTTCTGTTCGTAGTCATGCCTTCCGTACAGAGTTTCTACCAGATTCTGTCACAGTTGACCGTAGTCCTCTATCTTATCATGTATATGCTGATGTTCTCCGGAGCCATCGTGCTGCGTTATAAGATGAAGAAGCTGAACCGTCCGTTCCGTATCGGCAAGAATGGCAACGGATTGATGTGGCTCATCGGTGGTCTTGGTTTCTGCGGGTCATTGCTGGCATTCGTATTGAGCTTTATCCCACCCAGCCAGATTTCAACAGGCAGCAACACTGTATGGTTCTCCGTGCTCATCATCGGTGCGCTGATTGTAGTCATTGCCCCATTCATTATTTATGCTTCCAAGAAACCGTCCTGGGTTGACCCGAACAGTAGCTTTGAACCGTTCCATTGGGAAGAGCAACCTGCTGTGCAGACAGCCGGTAAAAGTGCAACAAATATGGCTACCGGTAGCGCCACTGCCAGCAGCAATGGCACAAGTAATTCCGCCACAAGTGGAAATACGGCAAAAGACACAACCAATATCCCCAAAGGATAAAAGGTTATAAGTTGAAACTAAAAAAGGAATATCCCCGAAATCACCGGGAATATTCCTTTTTTATTGTTATATGATACCAGAAGAGGGAATATTCAGAAATCCAATTCCTGCATTCTCTCCCACGCCCTTCTGCTCTCCTCCACCAACTCTTGCATGACCGACGCCACAGACTGCACTCCCTTTCCATGCAGCAAGGCAGATACCTGCCCTATTTCCAGTTCCCCTTCTTCCAAGTCACCTTCAAAAATACCACGTTTGGCACGGCCACGCCCTAAAAGGATACGAAGTTCTTCCTCTGAAGCTCCCACAGCCTCAGCAGCCTCTACGGCGCTGCGAAAGTTATTGCGCACCAGACGCACCGGAGCCAATTTCTTCAAAAGCAGACGGGTATCCCCTTCTTCCAAATGCAAGCAGTAATCCTTAAATACCTCGTTTGCAGAACTCTCTGCCGTCAAGGCAAAGCGTGTACCAATCTGCACACCTTCCGCACCCAGCACCCGGGCAGCCAGCATGGCCTCACCCGTTGCAATGCCACCGGCGGCAATCAGCGGAAGTGTAGTAACTGCACGTACAGCTGGTATCAGGCACAGGGTGGTAGTCTCCTCCCTCCCATTGTGCCCACCGGCTTCGAAGCCTTCGGCAACTATTGCATCAACACCCGCCTCTTCTGCCTTCACGGCAAAACGCGAGGACGAAACAACATGCACCACCGTGATGCCACGCTCGTGCAACCAACCAGTCCATTTCTTCGGGCTGCCGGCAGATGTAAATACAATCTTCACTCCCTCGTCGGCCACAATCTGCATTATCTCTTCTATCTGGGGATACATCAAGGGAATATTCACACCAAAAGCATGATGCGTAGCCTCACGGCATTTCCTGATATGCTCCCGCAACGTTTCGGGATGCATCGAACCTGCGCCGAGCAAGCCCAGCCCTCCCGCATTGCTTACAGCAGCAGCAAGTCTCCAGCCGCTACACCACACCATACCACCTTGAATTATCGGATATCTTATTCCAAATAGAGAAGTCACTCTGTTCATTATTACTTTTTTTAAAGGTTTACTAATGAAAACAAGAAGAGGAGAAAGAAAGTTCAAAATTTGACAAAAAGTGATAAATTACTGTTGTTCCAAAACAGTTATCGAATCTCCATACGCCTTCAATACTTCCAGCGTACGGGCACGGCGCTTGCGGCCTTTGAAATTCCAAAACTCACGGGTAAAAGGTGTCATCAGGTCTAAACCGGAAATTCCACCGCCACTGGCACCCTGCCAACCGCCCACAGCCATATTATTGGCCCGCTCCGTCACCCGGTAACGCAAACCGGTTGCTTCAATCTGCTCCACCGTCTCACGCGGACCGGCATCAAACGGATGTTTAGCCCAGTTCGTAGGAATCATCAGAATCTTAAGCGCATAGAATTCATCTCCTCGCCAAGTATCCTTGTCTACCTTGATTTTTTTCTGATAAATGGGGTCCCAATTATATTTGGTATTGGCTGTATAAGGACGTAAGGTAAGCACCACTTTTTTCTCGGGCGCTTTCGGCATGACGGGCAATGAATTATCAAAATCCATCCACGACTTGTCCATCACCGCTTTCGGAGTACCCAGAGAATTGTTCATTTCCAATTCCTGCAATACCTCCGGATTCAGTTTTACCTCCCCCTCGCCCTTCAGCAACCGGTTCAGCCTCAACGAGTCCTGAGGGGTCCAGTTTTGGGCATAGCAAGGGAAGGCTACTGCACAGAGCAGCCCCCAAACAAGTATAGATATCTTCACCTGACAGTTTTGATTACTTAATCCCTAAAAACATTTCACCACCACATATATCCGCTGCCACAAAGCGGTTCGTCATAGCAGGGATCAATCGTCCACATAGTCCGTGGATACTTACGGGTTTCCCACCAGCGGCGGTAGCGCGAAGCGGCATCCAGCACCTCTTCGTCCGAAAGGAAATAGATACCTTCATAATTCTCCGCATCCGTATGTACCATCTTGCATCCCATCGAAGCATTGTTCCCGAGGCGGATAGTCTCTACCGTCCACAGGATGCATTCGCCCAAACGCAGCTTGCCACCTGCCGAATAGGATACCGGAGCCAGGGGGAAAGAGGGAATGACCGTCAAGTCCTCGGCATACTTCAGCAATTCCTCTATATCTTCGGAAGTGAACTTGGGCATGTTACTCAATCCATCCGGACTTTGGGTAGAATATTTGCCAGCCTTCAACTGCTTGACAAACAAGTCTACATCCGGATGGTTGTAGTCCAACGTTTCTTTGCTGCAAGAGCCCAAAGAGAGAACAGAAAGAGTAAAGAATACGAGCAGCATAGTCTGCCCGAATATATGTAATTTATTGTATAGAGTCTTCATATTTGTATGGTATTTAAGATTAATAAGTCATGCGCACGCCGCACAACAGATTCAGATTGGTGGGCCGTTCCGTACGCAAGGTTCTTGTCTGCGAGTCCGTATCGAAATGATGGGATACAGACGGCTCTGCAAACAAGGCAAAACGGTTGTTCATTTTATAGCGTACCCCTACTCCGGCAGCAACCGACAACTGTACCGGCTCTGCACCGAAACCATTGTCCGGAGCACCTGCAATGCATTTCTCGGCTGCTCCACCTACCATAGCATAGAAATCCACTTTCGGCGTACTGGCCAGCATCATGTTCAGCCTTACCGGAATTCCCAGCGTATGCAACGTATGGTCACCATCCAAGCAATTATACTGAAGACCGGCTTCCAAGGAGAAATGCTTGTTCAAACAACGTTCCACGCTTACCCCGGCCGTGAACGGCATATGGAAATTCCCTTTCGGCAGGGAAGTGCCGATGCCTGCTTTCAATGCCCAATTACGGGGCTTAGATGGCGATACAGCCACAGACTTTGCCGGTTCTTCCTCAGAAGATGGCAGCATTCTATCTATATCAGCATCCTTATGGCCAGGATTTGAATGGTAGTTCCCGTTTCCGGCCGGAGTTCCGTTACTGTAATAACCGTTTCCCGGCTGCTGCTGGTTTCCGTACACCCGTTGGGTAATCCGGATGGAAACATGGACAGACATGGATTCATCCTCATCGGCCTGCGCCGTCAATCCTGCCGGAATGCCGTTGGCGGGATGCTGTGTACCGGGCTTTTGTGCCATGGGGTTGGCCTGATGGATAGAGGGAAAACTTTCCTGCACCACATCCCCGTTCAAGTTACCTTCCGGCGTCATGGCCGCCACTTGTGTAAAGGCCTCCTTGATTTCCTCTTTCGGAGAGAAATACCAGAAAGCGGCAGAAGCAGCTCCCAGTACAAATACAACAGAGGCGGCTGCGGCTACGCGGTGAAACCTCGGAGAAAGAAAAAGCTGCCTCCTGCCTTTTGCGGCAACCGGTGACGGCAAGTCACGTTGCAACCCTTCCCAGAAGTCCTCCCGCACTGTCATCTCTGCGCCGGCAAGACGACTGCGGAACAAACCGGTTATTTCATCATTTTCTCTCATATTCAGTATATTCTTTAAGAATTTGTTTTGAAATGCTTAGAAAAATCTCTTAAGGAGTATTTGTATAAATGCCACCGTTACCATTGCTTCTGCCGTTTCCGTCAGGAATTCGTAATCAATAGTGAGCCTTCTATAGTTTTCCAACCATGAGAAAGTCCTTTCAACAATCCATCGTTTAGGTACTACATTGAATTTTCTGGGGTTTTCTTTGGGTCTGAGTACAACCTCCAAGTCCCATCCGAACTTTTGTTTTGTCCACATAGCCAAATCCCCTTGATAACCTCCGTCAGCAAGTATCTTGCAGAGTCTTGGGAATTTGAAGGCAAGCTTTTCCATTGTGGGCA
>NZ_OBMS01000001.1:0-1211 GCF_900217715.1 Bacteroides sp. AR29 | reverse complement strand
ACCTGATGGTAACTATCGATAAGGGTTGCGCTCGTTATGGCACTTAAGCCGACACCTCACGGCACGAGCTGACGACAACCATGCAGCACCTTCACAACTGCCTTGCGGCTGACATGTCTCCACATCATTCAGTTGCAATTCAAGCCCGGGTAAGGTTCCTCGCGTATCATCGAATTAAACCACATGTTCCTCCGCTTGTGCGGGCCCCCGTCAATTCCTTTGAGTTTCACCGTTGCCGGCGTACTCCCCAGGTGGAATACTTAACGCTTTCGCTTGGCCGCTTACTGTATATCGCAAACAGCGAGTATTCATCGTTTACTGTGTGGACTACCAGGGTATCTAATCCTGTTTGATACCCACACTTTCGAGCATCAGCGTCAGTTACAGTCCAGCAGGCTGCCTTCGCAATCGGAGTTCTTCGTGATATCTAAGCATTTCACCGCTACACCACGAATTCCGCCTGCCTCTACTGTACTCAAGACACCCAGTATCAACTGCAATTTTACGGTTGAGCCGCAAACTTTCACAACTGACTTAAGCGTCCGCCTACGCTCCCTTTAAACCCAATAAATCCGGATAACGCTCGGATCCTCCGTATTACCGCGGCTGCTGGCACGGAGTTAGCCGATCCTTATTCATACGGTACATACAAAAAGGCACGCGTGCCTCACTTTATTCCCGTATAAAAGAAGTTTACAACCCATAGGGCAGTCATCCTTCACGCTACTTGGCTGGTTCAGACTCTCGTCCATTGACCAATATTCCTCACTGCTGCCTCCCGTAGGAGTTTGGACCGTGTCTCAGTTCCAATGTGGGGGACCTTCCTCTCAGAACCCCTATCCATCGAAGGCTTGGTGGGCCGTTACCCCGCCAACAACCTAATGGAACGCATCCCCATCGATGACCGAAATTCTTTAATAGTTCTACCATGCGGAAGAACTATGCCATCGGGTATTAATCTTTCTTTCGAAAGGCTATCCCCGAGTCATCGGCAGGTTGGATACGTGTTACTCACCCGTGCGCCGGTCGCCATCAAACTTAGCAAGCTAAGTTCATGCTGCCCCTCGACTTGCATGTGTTAAGCCTGTAGCTAGCGTTCATCCTGAGCCAGGATCAAACTCTTCATTGTAAAAGTATCGTGACTGCGCAAATTAAAAATTAAAGTGCGGCAGCTTAATTATCTGTCCAGGACGCTCGAATTCAAAAAGTTT
>NZ_OBMS01000024.1:0-76309 GCF_900217715.1 Bacteroides sp. AR29 | reverse complement strand
CCAACTCCTTTATCGGTATACCACACTCTTGAAACAGGCGCACATATCTGCGCACCGTGTTGCGGGAAAGCTCAAAGCTCCTGCTTATCTGCTTTATCCCCATCCCCAATGCGTAACATTGGAGGATGTTTGCTATCTTTGTTGTCATAGTAGAAATGATTTTATCCCACCGGTCAAGACGGGAATCAAATCTACGAAAAATCCCCTGCCGGGCATTGCCAAGCAGGGGTATTTTTATATTGGAATCAAGGGGGTAGGATTATTTTAGCACAAGGGGGCAGAATCGCTTGGTTTTAGGGGGCAGCTTACACTGGATTTTCCATCAGGGCTTCAAACATCCCAACGGTGAAATACACCACCCAAAGAAAAAGGGCACACGGAACGGCTATAAGGGCGCGTAATACTGTTTTGATAATCTTAATTGGTTTCATGACTGTTGATGTTTTTGAATCTAATGCGGATTTGAGAGTGGAGGGAGTGAGTTTCTTATCTTAATCTGCCTCTCGTTTATCCGACATTTTTTTTATGCGTCTTTCGGTCGTATCGGTCGTTTCGTTTCAGGGGCTTTTCGGTGTAGAGGTTAGGACGTACAAGGTTTTGACGAAAAATACCTCGCAACCGCAGGGCGCAGGGAAGATTTTTTGCCAAATCGCAAGGCTTGACCTTGTACGTCCGTGAAGACCTCGTAAACACCTTTGCACCTGCAACGTAACGACGCACGATACGATTGGAAGACAGCAAATATGGAGGTAAACGAATTATTAGGCAGATTCGAGAAAGTAAGAATAGTGCCTGCGCTATTCGCAAGTATGGATCGGGGAACCCCGACCTGAAAAAAAAGAAAAGCTCTCCGTTTCTAAATGAAGCGGGGAGCCTTAATACGGTTAACCGTTGTTAGGGGAAAGACGAAAGGACGATAAAAATAAAAGCAGGTTTTAAGCCTGCTTTCTATCGTTGGTTATAATCTTCTTAGTCGCTATTTCATATTTAGCTAACTTTCCGTTGATATTCTCCAAATGGACATATTTACGCCCTACCATAGATAGTTGTTCATTCGGCTGACTGAATATATACCCATACCTTTCACAATATTTGGCGTAAGCCTTTATAGCGTCTTCAAAAATCGAGGTTTCCATAAAAAGAGTATTGTTGTCCACAAATATAAGTAAATCTTTTGCCATATCCGATATTTGATGTATATTTGCATAGAGTTGTTTGACGAGATGCAAAGCGCAGCAGTTCAGCGCAGTTACATTGTCGCTAAATCGTTACCAACAATTTTCTTTCTCACTACTCAACGCTGTCATTCAGACAGATACGCAAAAGTTTCTTATCCGTGGCAAAGATAATATGATATTCTAAGTATAAGTGTAACATATGTGACAAAGCCCAACACACATATCCGGATATTTGCTTTTACGTAAAATAACACTTGTTACGACTATGCTAAAAACCTCAAAAAAAGTAAAAAGGTTTTGCTTCTATACCATTGTAAACTAACTTTGGGAATCAACTTTTAAATGAATTAAAGCATATGAAAAAATTAATCTTATCTATTGCACTATGTTGTGCAGCTACGAATTTCTTTGCGCAGAATGCTGACCCTGCCCAGTTGGTCAACGATGGTAAGGCTGCTCTTGAAGCTAAAAATTACCAGGAAGCTTACACAAAATTTAGTACTTATCTGACACAAACAAACAACCAAGATTCCGTAATTGCATATAACTGTGGCGTTTGTGCCGATAAGATAAAGAAACCTGCCGAAGCTTTGAAGTATTTTGATATTGCTGTACAGAAAAAGTATAACTTGGCAAATGCTTATATAGGTAAAGCCGGTGCTTTGAAAGATTTGAAGAAAAATGATGAGTATGTTGCCACTTTAAAGGAAGGGCTGGAAGCAAATCCCGGTAATAAGACATTGACTAAATTGTATGCCACTTATTACGTAAATCAAGGTATCATGGCGCAGAAAGCCAAAAAGATGGATGCAGCCGAAGAAGCATTTAAACAAGCCATAGCTATCCAAGCAGATAATGTAAATGCACTTAACAGTCTGGGTTCTTTGTATTATAGTAAGGGTGCCAATACCATGAAAACAGATGTAGAAAAAGCAAAAGTTGAATTCAAGGAAGCCAAAGAATATTTGGATAAACTTATTCCATTGCTCTCTGCAGACAAACCAGCTCAAAAGAAGATGATGGATAATGCAAAAACGATGTTGAACTTCATCGACAGTCAATTGAAATAAAAGACTCTCCTATATAAAAAAGAGGCAGATATCAATTCAGATATCTGCCTCTTTTTTAATGTTATGAAATGATTATTTAGTTCTTTTCAGTACAACAGCTGTACGTGCCGGTATGTAAAGCTTCAGCCACTCCTTCTTGTCTTTTTTATAAAGCGGATCGTGGATGGTAAAATGTTTGATGGTATCATCCGTCAAACCATTACCGCCATAATCTGGATTATCTGTATTCAAAATAACTTCATAAGTTCCGGCAGGAACCAAGAAACCGTAATCAGTAAAAGACTGCTTAGGGTTGAAGTTGAATACAAAAATCAAGTCCTTGCGCATATAGGCCAATACCTGGTCACCGTCATTATGCCATATTTCTTGGACCGGAGTAGCCTGGAAGTTCTTTATGCTTTTTACAACTACCAACATGGCAGCATCAAAGTCACCCATATAATGATATGCCAGATTCTTGTTGTCCACCAAATCCCATTGACGGCGGGCATATTTACAAGACCAACCGTTACCTTCACGGGGGAAATCAATCCATTCCGGATGTCCGAATTCATTGCCCATAAAGTTAAGATAACCGCCATTGATAGTAGTCGCAGTCAGTAAACGTATCATTTTATGGAGAGAAATGCCTCGATTTACGGTATAGTTCTCGTCTCCTTTCTGCATGTGCCAGTACATATCCGCATCAATCAAGCGGAAAATGATGGTTTTATCGCCCACCAAAGCTTGGTCATGGCTTTCCGCATAGGAGATGGTCTTTTCATCTTTGCGGCGGTTGGTCACTTCCCAGAACATGCTGGATGGCTTCCAGTCTTCATCTATTTTCTCCTTGATTGTCTTAATCCAATAATCGGGAATATTCATGGCCATACGGTAATCAAATCCGTAGCCGCCATCTTCATATTTTGCCGCCAGTCCGGGCATTCCCGATACTTCTTCGGCAATGGTGATGGCTTTGGCATTGACCTGATGGATAAGCCGGTTGGCAAGTGTCAGATAACAAATGGCATTGTCGTCTTGATGTCCGTTGAAGTAATCTCCATAATTACAGAATGCTTCTCCCAAACCATGACTATAATATAACATGGAGGTTACTCCGTCAAAGCGGAAGCCGTCGAAATGATATTCTTCCAGCCAGAATTTACAGTTAGACAGCAGGAAGTGAATAACTTCGTTCTTGCCGTAATCAAAGCAAAGTGAATCCCAAGCTGGATGTTCCCGACGTCCACCGGGATAGAAATATTGATTAGGATCACCGGCAAAGTTACCCAAGCCTTCCACTTCATTCTTCACAGCGTGTGAATGGACAATATCCATGATAACGGCAATCCCCATACTATGGGCTGTATCAATCAACTCCTTCAGTTCTTCCGGAGTACCAAAACGGGAAGAAGCGGCAAAGAAACTGGAAACATGGTATCCGAAGCTACCATAATAGGGATGTTCCTGGATAGCCATAATCTGTATGCAGTTGTAGCCTTCTTTGGCGATACGTGGAAGAATCTTTTCCTGAAATTCCTTATAGCTACCGACCTTTTCCTCCTGCTGAGACATACCGATATGGCATTCATATATCAATAAAGGATCTGTAGATGGCTTGAAAACCCGCTTTTTCATTTTATAGGGTTTCTCCGGAGCCCAAACCTGGGCACTGAATATTTTAGTCTGTTCGTCTTGTACGACACGTGTAGCCCATGCAGGAATGCGTTCACCGCAACCACCGTCCCAATGTACCATCAGCTTGTACAAGTCACCGTGTTTCACGGCATCAGCAGGAAGCTTGATTTCCCAATTACCGTTTGCTTTACGCTTCAAGCTATATTTTTTTTCTTCTTTCCAATCGTTAAAAGTTCCGACCATAAAGATTTGGGTTGCGTTAGGCGCCCATTCACGGAAAACCCAACCATCGTCAGTACGATGCAGGCCGAAATAGAGGTATCCGGATGCAAAATCAGACAAGGTTAGTTTTCCTTTGTTGGTCAATTCCGATTCTTTGTCTATGGCATGTTGATGACGTCCGTTGATGGCATCGGCAAAAGGTTCCAGCCATGGGTCATTCTTGATTAAATTCAATGTTTCCATAAAGAGGATGAGTTTTGGATATTTGATAAATTTACGCTTTAACTTTCACAATTATTTTTTTTACACCGTCAGGGGTAATACCCGGAGCATGCCCGTCCTGAGGGAAAAAGATAGCAAACATTCCGGGCTTCACTGCAATATAGTCCTCCGCCAGTCCTTCAAAAAAAGTGATGTCTTTTTCCGCATTGTAAGGAGCATCAACCGGAAGGCAGTCTTGGGCGGCGGTATAACCCATTATCTCCGTACCGGACAAGGGTATTTGAATGTCAATATAGTCTTTATGGGTTTCCAGTTTGGCATTTTCTTTTTCTTTTGGGTTTGTCTGCGCCACGTTGACCAGCAAGTCCTTTCCTTTCAGTTCGGTCTTGCCGATTTCCAAAGAGTGCAAGTCATGTGATTTTAAAAAATCAATGGCCTGCTCAAACAGAGGATGCAGCAAAGTATATTTTTCTATGTTTTCAAGTCTGTCTATAACCATAATTCAAATGTTTTAAGTTAGTTATATAGGTAAATTATTCAAAGTCGTCTATGGTGTAATTCACAAAATCAGAAAAACGCTTCATCTGCTTGAAGATGTCGTCTGTACGATCCAAAAAGTCTGGAGCAAGAAAGAAGCTGTCCGGCTGGCAGCAGGCAACCGTATACTCTTTACACTGAAGGTATTTCAGATAGGGATAGTCCTTTGGAAATCCTTTTGGAGCTGTTTTTAGAAAATTCTCTCCGATGACGGGAAAGTATTGCTTGAAAGCAGGATCTTCCACTATACTGCGAAATTCATCTATATTGTCGTGTACCGCTTGTCGCAGAGCTCTTAACAAGGGCGGGGGAGGACAATAACTTCCACCGGCCAACAAGCAGTTTCCCGGTTCCAGATGCACGTAATAGCCACAATGGTCGGATTTCTTTCCTTTCGCATTGATATATCCTCCCAGATGTGTCTTGTAGGGAGTTTTATCTTCGGAAAAGCGTGTATCACGATAAATACGGTATGTACAGTCCTTTGCTTCTATACCACGGATGCTTTCATCAAATAAAGAGATACGGGAGATAATTACTGTAAGCAAGTTTTCAAACTCGCTGCGGGCGACTTCATACTGTTCCCGGTGAGAATTGAACCATTCACGATTGTTGTTTGCAGACAGTTCTTTCAAAAATTGAAATATAACAGGGATATTCATATCATATTCTTTCCTTATTATCTGCCAAATTTACGGATAATATTTCTAACATGCTACAAAGAAGGGTAAAAAAAAAAGCATCGGCTCTGGTAAACCGATGCTCCTTACACATTTATCAATCAAACAGACGCTTCTGTTTTTGATGTACTTACTTATCACAAGCGGGTACGTCTCTTTTAATTAATCTTATATCTAATACTATGAAAAACACATTTATATAACACAACAAATTGGAATTTTGTTCATGCAGATGAGGATAACTTTAGCATAAAAAAATGGGTGGGTCATTTTATTCTGCATCCGGTTTGCACTATCTTTGCAAGAAAATATGTAGAATATGGCCGAATATAAATTTGATGAAGATAGCGTTAAAGCGCTGATAGCTTGGGCAAAGAGCACATCTTTCCCTCAAAGTGTAACATTGTCTGATGCTGAGAACATAGTGGATGTGAAACGTTTTGTGCAAGCTAACCTGAGTGACATAGATGCACATTATCCTGATGATTTTTATAATCCTGCCATCACGCGGCTATATCGGCTGAAGGAATATATGGAAGAGAACAAATAAAGACTTGGCACTGATTATGCGGAAAACCACGAAGCGATTAAGAAATCCGTGTTGTTCTGCATAATCAGTGCCAAATCTAATAAATCACCAGAGTTGTGATTCCGTTATAGCTTTATCTTAAGTATCTTTCCTCCATATCCTTCGACGGCCACATTAGTAGCCTTATAGGGAAGCAGACTTATGTTTTCTTCTTTTCCGCTGAGCAGCTCCGTAGCTTTGTACTGGTCCATCTGCGGTATTTGCAGGAAGTCAAAAGCATGAGAAGGAATATTTATGGCAAGGTCTGCCGAGATATGGTCGAAGTTCACGACGAACAGCAGCAGGTCTCTCTCAAATTTGCGCAGGAATGTATATTGCTTATGTTCATTAAAGCGCCATCCGTTGACATTGGCATACATCAAATCGAAGAAAGCCCCCTGAGAGATGGCCTTTTCTTCATTGCAAAGAGTCAGTAGCCGTTTATAAATGCTGTATAGGTGTTTCTGGTCCTCCGTCAGCATCTTGCCGTCGAACTTGCCGCCATTGCGCCAACGGCGGATAGTATCTACACTCCAATAGTCAAAGATGGTTGTACGTCCGTCCCGACCGCTGAAACCTTCACTATCCATGCCCAGCTCACCAAACTCCTGACCGAAATAAATCATCATCGGATTGGTGTTCATGCAAGCTGACACAATGAGTGCCGGAATCGCCTTGCGCGGGTTACTGGCAAAAAAGTCGGAAGCGATACGTTGCTCGTCATGGTTTTCCAGAAAGTTCAGCATGCGTTTTTCTATACCTCCCAGACTTTGCCAGGAACGGGTGATGGCAGTTGCCGATTCATACCCGCAAGTAACAGCCCGCAAGGTATCATAAAGTCCTACTTTGTCGTATAAATAATCAAACTTGCCACGGAACAAGTAATTCTTGTATTCTCCCGGGTTATAGACTTCGGCTATAAACAGCAGGGAGGGATATTGCTCCTTTACCTGCGGGATTGCCCATTCCCAGAACTCTACGGGAACCATTTCGGCCATATCACAACGGAAACCGTCTATATTCTTTCCCGCCCAGAACAGCATGATATCCAGCATCTTGGTCCATGTGTCGGGAATGGGGTCGAAATGGCAAGTCCCGCCGTTCTGATAATCCACTCCATAATTCAACTTTATAGTTTCGTACCAATCGGTGATGTTTGGATAAGCGTCAAAACGGTTGTTTCCGGTAGCTTTTGCCGGAAACTCCCTATAAGGTTCGGCGGCTGCACCTTTCATGTCAAATTGGCCATGCAGTTCCGATTTCGGGATATAATAGAAGTTATTATATGGGCTGAACGCATAATTGGTATCATCGTTTGAACCCAGTTGTGAAGTGCCATCCGGCTGGGCATCCGAGTGATATTGACGGGCTACGTGGTTGGGAACAAAATCTATGATAACCTTCAGACCGCTACGGTGAGTGCGCTGCACCAGATTCTCAAACTCTCTCATACGCTCCGGTACGTCCTTGGCGAGATCCGGATCGACATCATAGTAGTCCTTGATGGCATAGGGAGATCCGGCTTTACCTTTCACAATGGCCGGATGGTCGGGTTGGATATTGTGACGGCGGTAGTCAGTTTGCGTAGCATGCTCGATGATGCCCGTGTACCATATATGTGTAGCGCCAAGCTTCTTGATTTCTCCCAACGCCTTGGCTGTAAAGTCAGCCATCTTGCCGCATCCATTTTCGGTGATGCTGCCATTATTGATGCAGTGGTTATTGTTGTTTCCGAATAGTCGGGTGAACACTTGATAAATAATCAATTTGTTTTCGTCGTTCATTTCTTTGTTTTCTATGTTATAGAATGGTTGTTTTATTCTTTCCAAATGCTGCCTTTGTCTATGAGCAGACGTTCCAATATATCATTGGTCGTATTATATCCCTGCATGAATATCTCCTCCGCCTTTTCCAGCTCTGTATTGCTGTATCCCTCCAAGTTATAAGGTTCTATCAGCAAATCAGCCTTCTCGCGTTCAGGAAAAGAGTTGGAGCGGAACATAAAGTTATAGGAACGTAAGGCAATGCTCACAATGTTCATTTTATACTTGGTTGCCATCAAAGGGCTGACATTCACGGCAATCACTTTTTCGCATATGCGGCGGAGGGTAGAGACAGGCAGGTTCATCAGCAGGCCTCCGTCCACGTAATGGGTGCCGTCTATATTGACCGGGGCAAACAATACCGGCATGCAACACGAAGCTGCTACGCGTTCGGCGATGTCCCCTTTATGGAAATGTACCAGACGTCCGTGGTCCAGGTCAGTAGCTGTAATAATCAGAGGGATTTGCAGTTCTTCCAGTTTCTTGGATTTCAGATTGCTTTTCAGGAAATCGATGAACTCTCCCAATTCAAATAATCCGACTTTGGGAATCACCAGTTTGGTCAGGTCCTGAAACTTGTGCCCGGCAAAGTAGTCAAGAACTTGATGCGGTTCATTGCCGTCGGCGTAGAATACCCCGGCCAAGGCTCCGGCACTGACTCCGGAAAGTATATTGGGCTTGATGTCATGTTCCAATAAAGATTGCATGGCACCCAAATGGGCAAAGCCTTTGATGAAACCGCCGCTTAAGGCAAAACCTATTGGATATTTTTTAGTGAACCAGTTGTTCGTTACTACTTCCATGTTGAAAATATGATATATTGTTCGGCACGAAATTAATGATTTTATTGTAGGGAGAAAGGAAAATAGCGGAAAAAAGTTCAAAGTATTAAGAGAAAAGTCTTCTCTATTAAGGAGAAAGTTTTTCTTAGTTAGGGAAAAAGTTTTTATCAGTTAAGAAAAAACTTTGTTTATGGTTTGCGGATGTCTATCCCAAGCCTTGGGATAGACATCCGCAAACTGGGGATATGTATCCGCAGTGTGCGAACAAAGTTTTAGGATTAAGGGATACTGTTTGAGAATATACGCTTAATTTTTTGCGATTGCTTTCAGCAGTACATATCCTCCGAACCACTGAATCAGCATGCCCGGAATGCCCATACGGAAATCTTGCACAGCCAGAAAGAAATTACCGCACAGCGCCCATTCAAAGGCCGTACCGATAATTTGATAGGAGAGAACCACGCCCAGCAATGCCAATAAAGAGATATTCTTGGCATAGCGTGCAGCAAGAGCGGCGGCTCCGACCAGCAGACCGGACTTTATAAGTATGGCCGGCAACACGGCTGCTGCAGGCATGGCAAAAAGCAGATGATTGATGACCGGCGACAGGATAGCCGTCAGCAGACCTACCTTGAAACCATATTTATAAGCAGCTATCAGTGTGAAGAAATAGATGGGAAGCAACGTCGGACCGCCTGCCGGGACCAGATGGCAGAGTTGCGGCAAGGCGATGTTTCCTGCCACGAACAGCAGGGCGAATAGATAGGTCTTTACGTTGCCGAAAGGCAGGGAATAAAGTTTTGCAGATGTTTCCATTTGTATAATATTATGCATTAATTGATAAATCTATTTTTAGTATGACTATTTAAAACAGAAAAGGTTTAGTCAAATCTTCACCAATTCATATTTCATGGTTCCCAATCCGATTTTCTCGGCATGGCGCAACCCGGCAAGCCAGTCCGTGTCGGGGTGCATCAAGTGGAATTTGTCGCATCCGCACAAGTCATCATGCTCGTGTGCCGTGGCGAGGCAATTGTTGCCGTGCAGTATCGGGGCTTGGATGACCATATCTGCACATGCCTTGTCCAGTGCAACCGGGTCTGCCGAAGCCAGGATGCCGAGGTCGGGCACGATGGCGGCATCGTTGTGGTTCCAGCAGTCGCATTCGGGAGATACGTTCATGATGAAGCTGATGTGGAAATGGGGCTTACCCATAACGACAGCGAGGGCATATTCCGCAATCTTGTAGTTCAGACGCTCGGAGGTATCTTCGGCTCCCATCACGGCACCGTCGTGCTGGCAGAGGGCTACGCACTGTCCGCAACCTACGCATTTGGTGTAGTCTATTTCTGCCTTGCGGCTGGTATTGAGGTGCACGGCGTCGTGTGCGCAATGCTTCACGCAGATGTTGCAGCCTATGCAGTTTTCTACGTCAATCTTGGGTTGCGAGGCGCAGTGCAGTTCCAGCTTTCCGCCTACGCTGGCACATCCCATGCCCAGATTCTTCAAGGCGCCGCCGAAACCGGCTTGTTCGTGCCCCTTGAAGTGGTTCATACTGATTACAATATCGGCATCGGCTATCGCTGTGCCGATTTTGGGTGCCGGACAATATTCCCCGTTCAGAGGGATTTCGCGGTAGTCCGTTCCCTTCAGTCCGTCGCCGATAATGACCTGGCACTGGGCCGAGATAGGGTTAAAGCCATTCTCCATCGCACTTTGCAAGTGGTCTACAGCATTGGCACGACGACCGGAATACAGCGTGTTGCAGTCCGTCAAGAAAGGTTTGGCTCCCAGGCTGCGGAGCAGGGTTGCCATTCGAGCTGCATAATTGGGACGCAAGTATGCCAGGTTTCCGGGTTCGCCGAAATGGATTTTAATGGCAGCAAAGCTATCTTTCAAAGGAAGTTGCTCGATGCCTGCCCTTTTCAGCAAGCGTTCCATTTTATCCAAAAGATTGGATGTAGGGGAGGTACGCAAATCAGAGTAGTATACTTTTGCTTTTTCCATGTGTTTTTACCTATTTATAGTGATAGTATCTGCAAAAATAACGGATTATTTCCATATTAATAGGTATATGGCTAAAAAAAGTAGGGAAATCCCTTTTGACAAATAGGGGGATAATAAGAGGTCTATCCATGTTTCTGCCTACCTTTGTGGCAACTAAAAACTCGATAAGATGAAAACAATCAGACTAATTATTGCGGGACTGGTAATGACGATGGGATTCAGCAGTTGTTCCAGTTTGTTTTATGATGCTAAGGTAGATGTGTTGAACAGTATCCAGAAGGGGATGAGCAGGCAGGAGGTCACCAAGATATTGGGAACTCCAGAGTATCGCCGCTTCGACCGGGATATAGAAGAATGGGAATATTCCAGAGTGCTGTCCGGTAAAAGTAATATCAGCCGAACTCAGATTGTCGTGACTTTTGAAGGTGGGAGAGTCGTTGCAATGGACTCATTCTCCGGAGAGCCACGTACGTTGCCGGTTGTTCCCAGTGAAGTAGTGATAGATTCTCCAGCTCCGGTTTATGTCAGGGGGATGCACCCCGAAGACTTCCGGCATTTTTATGAAAAAGTGAAGTCCCGCCCTTTCAAGGATGATCAAATCGAAATGATGAGAACTGTTGCCCGAAACAACAGTCTGAACTGTGTGCAATGTGCCAGTTTGATGGCACTATATACTTTTGATGACGACAAGATGAAAGTCCTCAACATATTCGCTCCCAATATCGTAGATCCGGAAAACTACGAAGCGATTTTAGACGTCATTGATTCACTGTTTAAGAAAGACGATGCCAAGAAAATTCTGGGCATACGCTATTAAGAAGCAGACATGTCGAAACGCATTGTCCGTTGGTGCCAAACACATGATGTATCGGAGGCTGACAGATAATGCGTTTAAGGTAAACAGATAATGCGTTTCGACGAGCTCTTATTCCGATAAAGGAAAGTGCCATAACGGACCGTTCCCGTGCCCTATATTCATGTCTTTCCCCCGGTTTATCGCAGTACCGATATACTCTTTAGCCTTGCAGACCGCTTCATCGAGTTTGTTGCCACCGGCAAGAAATGTAGCTATGGCAGAGGAAAGGGTACACCCTGTGCCGTGCAGGTTACGGCTCTCTATTTTGGGGTTGGAATAGAGGATGCATCCGGATGGCAGGATGTCAGCCCTGGCAGAAGGTTGCCGGCAATAAAGCACGTCGCACATGTCATTATCCTCTAGATGTCCGCCTTTGACGAGAATAGCGGTGTTGTATCTGCAGGATAATTCCTGTGCCGCTTGTCGCATCTCCACAGTACCGGTAATGGTTTGCCCCCAAAGCAGGCTTGCTTCATTCAGGTTGGGAGTAATGAGGGTGCATAGCGGAAACAGTTCCGTCTTAATGACTTGTATGGTTTCTTCGGTCATCAGTCGCCGTCCGCTGGTCGATATCATGACGGGGTCATAGACTATACACTCCGGAGTATAAGTCTGAAGACAATCGACAATGGTGGTCACAATACCGGCATCATGTACCATACCTATCTTGACGGCATCCGGCCTTAAATCATCCATAACAGAGGTGATTTGTGCCTTAACCATATCCGCAGGTATCGGATAAACCGATTGTACTCCCAGTGTGTTTTGTGCAGTAACAGCCGTGATGACGGAAGCGGCATAACCTCCCAAAGCGGAAATGGTCTTTATGTCTGCTTGTATGCCTGCACCGCCCGAACAGTCGGAACCGGCAATGGAAAGGATAATAGGGGGAAGCATGAAATAATTAAAAATTAGAAATTAAAAATTAAAGGGGGGAGGAGAGCTGTTTCAGGTGGAGGAAGTGGGGGATGAAATCTTCCTTCGCTTGCTGCCAGATGTCTCCTAGCAGGACGGCACCTCCGAAACCTAAAACGGCTATTTCCGGAAGATGCTCCAGGCTGATGCCACCCAATGCCATGACGTTGGAATCGATGATACCTGCTTGCTGTGCTTTCTTCAAGGTATCGCAGGAGTAAGCGGAAGAGTAGCCTTCTTTGGATATACTGTCATAAATGGGACTGAGGAACACATAGCTACAATCTGATTTATGTTTCAACACTTCTTCAAGAGAGTGGCAGGAACAACTGATGTGTCCCTTATATCCGAACGGTATCTGCGGATTGCGCCCGTTCAGATGAATTCCTTTCAGACCGAAAACGGATGCCAGCTGGAATTGCTCATGCGTGACAATGCGCGGCATATATTCCATCGGCAACTGCCGCAGGAAATACTCCATCTCTTCTGCCGAAGCTCCCGGCTTGCGCAGATGGAGTATTTCCAAACCGTTTTGGAATAAGGAGGTAACTGCCGCTGCTTCTCCTTCAAAGAATTGCGGCGTGGTAATGACTATCAGTTTCATATCTTTATGGATGTTTGTCTATAATGAGAGAATATACGACTGCATGGTTCTTAAATCAATCGTCCATAGCTTTCCTGCCAAGGGTTCACCGTAGCCGCAAATCAGTTTCAACACTTCATTGGCTTCTACGCTACCCACAATGGCAGGGGTTACGCCGATAACCGATTTGTCCGGAGATGGCATGAGCAGTGTCCCTTCTTCATCCGGATAGAGGTCACGATAGTTTTTTGCACCCTCACCGTAGCAGAAGACGGACACTTGGCCTTCAAAGCCTTGAATGGCACCATAAACGTAGGGCTTGCCCCAAGCGTTGCATACGTCATTCAGCAAGTAGCGGGTAGCGAAGTTATCGCATCCGTCTACCACTATATCGTAGTTCCTTATCAGTTCTCCGGCATTCTTCTTGTCCAGACGGAAGGGGTATACTTCCACGTTTACATCGCTGTTCAAACCCTGCACTCTACGGGCGCCACATAGAGGTTTAGGCTGTCCAAGGTCAGCTTCAGCATACAGAACCTGACGTTGAAGATTACTGATGCTGACCTGGTCATCGTCCACCAATCCCAGCGTTCCGACTCCTGCTCCCGCCAGATAGAGGGCAATGGGAGAACCCAATCCTCCCACACCGACTATCAACACCTTGGCATTACGCAGTTTCTCTTGTCCGGCTTCGCCTATTTCGGGAAGGGACGTTTGTCTGGCATATCGGTTCATTTGTTCATTGTTATTAAGGTTCTGTATTCGGTCACTCATCTCTTGAAAGCCTTCAAATCAAAACTCGCATCCCAATCTTTCCACACCGGTTCGCGCCCCAGGCGTTTCAACGCTTTGTCCACTTCCACAGCCTTGCGCTCGTCGCTGACATGAAACTGTTCCAGCGTTTGCGGATAGCTGTAATATCCTCCCGGCTCGGTCTTGCTTTCGGCGCTCATGGTTGTCACACCAAGTGTTGCCATATGGTCGCGTATATCGGCAGGCTCGCGGGTGGAGTAGGAGATGTCCACATCATGGTCAAAGATACGCATGGCAAAAGTGACTTGTGCCAGTTCGCAGTCGCTCATGATGACATTGGGCTGGAAGCCGCCATTCTCCGAAGGACGCATACGGGGGAAGTTGACGCTGTATTTCGTCTGCCAATAATGTTTCTGGAGATAGCGCAGGTGATAAGCCATCATGGTGATGTCTGTCCGCCATTCTTTCTCCAGACCGATGAGCACTCCCATGCCGATGGAATGGACGCCTGCCTGCCCCATACGGTCAAAACCGTTGACACGCCATTCAAACTTGGACTTCATGCCGCGGGGGTGGTAGATGTTGTAATTCGCTTTGTGATAGGTTTCCTGGAAACAAATCACACCGTTCATGCCGTGCTCTTTCAGCTCTGCATACTCTTCCGTTTTTAAGGGCATCACTTCTATTTTCAGATTGCTGAAGTAGGGTTTTGCCAGGTCCAGTGCGCGGGCTATGTAGGGCACGCCTGCTTTGGCCGGATTTTCTCCCGTCACCAACAGCAAATTCTCGAAAGGTGCCAGCTTCTTGATGGCCTTGTACTCGTTCACGATTTCTTCTTCCGTCAGTATGGTACGCGGCATGGGGTTGCTGATGTGGAAACCGCAATACACGCAAGAGTTGGTGCAGGAATTCGTGATGTAAAGAGGCACGAACATGGAGATGGTCTTCCCGAATCGTGCCTCGGTGTATTTCTTGCTCAATCGTGCCATCGTCTCCAGATAGGGGGCAGCGGCGGGTGAGATGAGGGCCATGAAGTCCTCTACATTACAATGTTCTTTGGAGAGGGCACGGCGTACATCCGCATCTGTCTTGGCATGGATGCGTGCCGTGGTTTCCTCCCAGGATATATGTTCTAATTCGTCTGAAAACATAGTGTTCTATCAATTCCCATTTATTTCTTTTTTAATTCTCTCGACAACCGCATTGCACAGAAGTTCGGTCCGCACATCGTGCAATACTCCCCATCCACATGCTTCCCTGCATGAAAATAGCTGAACGCACGTTCCGGGTCGAGCGACAAGTCAAACTGGTCTTTCCAGCGGAATTCATAACGTGCTTTGCTCAGTGCATTGTCACGCACTTGTGCTCCGGGATGCCCTTTTGCCAGGTCGGCGGCATGGGCGGCTATCTTATAGGTGATGACACCTACACGCACATCCTCCTTATCGGGCAGTGCCAGATGCTCTTTGGGAGTGACATAGCAGAGCATCGCCGTACCCAGCCAGCCTATCTGCGCTGCACCGATGGCGGACGTGATATGGTCGTATCCCGGTGCGATGTCCGTCACGATGGGGCCGAGCGTATAGAAAGGCGCATCGTGGCATTTTTCTATCTGGCGCTCCATATTCTCCTTAATCTTGTGCATGGGCACGTGGCCGGGACCTTCGATGAAAGCCTGCACATTCTTGTCCCAGGCACGCAGCACAAGCTCGCCCATCGTGTCGAGTTCTGCAAACTGCGCTTCATCGTTGGCATCGTGCGTAGACCCCGGACGCAGCCCGTCTCCCAAAGAGATGGCAACGTCATACTGTGCCAGAATGTCGCAAATGTCATCAAAGTGTTCGTAAAGGAAACTTTCGCGGTCGTGCACCAGGCACCATTTGCTCATGATGCTGCCGCCACGGCTCACGATGCCGCACAACCTTTTCTCGGCCAGATGCACATTGTGGCGGCGTATGCCGGCATGGATGGTGAAGTAGTCCACTCCCTGCTCGCATTGTTCAATCAAGGTGTCGCGGTAGATTTCCCAGGTGAGGTCTTCCACCTTGCCGTTCACTTTCTCCAATGCCTGGTAGATGGGGACAGTGCCCACGGGAACGGGACAGTTGCGGATAATCCATTCGCGCGTTTCGTGTATGTTCTCGCCCGTGGAGAGGTCCATCAGCGTGTCGCCGCCCCATTTGCAGCTCCACAATGCTTTCTCTACCTCTTCTTCGATGCCCGAGGTGGTGGCGGAGTTTCCGATATTGGTATTTATCTTCACCAGGAAGTTACGGCCTATAATCATCGGCTCTGCTTCGGGATGGTTGATGTTGGCAGGAAGCAGGGCGCGTCCGGCAGCAATCTCCTGGCGTACAAATTCCGGTGTGATGTGCGTCTCTATTCCCAGCTCCGCGCAGTTCATGTTCTCGCGAATCGCCACATACTCCATTTCAGGCGTGATGATACCTTGTTTGGCATAGTACATCTGTGTGCAGCATTTTCCTTGAAGGGCGCGGTAGGGCAGGGTGATATGCTCAAAGCGCAGAGAGTCGAGCGACTGGTCGTCGCGGCGCATGCGTCCGTACTCCGACGTTATTTCGGAAAGCTGCTCCACATCGCCGCGTTTCAGTATCCACGGCTCGCGCAGACGGGGCAGCCCTTTCTTCAAATCCACTTCGACGGCAGGGTCGCTGAACGGTCCGCTGGTATCATACACATACACTTCCGGATTCGGAGTAAGTACCTTTTCTCCATCAATGAAGTTCGTACTGGGCACTTGCTCCACCTTGCGCATAGCTACGCGCAATTCGGGAAACAAGGTGCCCGGCAAATATACTTTCTCGGAACGGGGGAATTTTATCTTCTGGTTCATTGCATTGTCAGTTTTATAGGTTCAAGAAAGCCGTCAGCGGTGAGCTGGCTTCCGCAACAAAATTATCTGCCTGTATGCCCAGACCTGCTTCGTATGCCATGCGTCCCGCCTCTACAGCCTGCTTGAACGCTACCGCCATGGTCACGGGGTCGCCCGCCACTGCAATGGCTGTATTCACCAGGCAAGCCGAAGCGCCCATTTCCATAGCCTCTGCCGCATGGCTCGGGGCACCGATACCGGCATCCACCACTACGGGGATATTGGCTTGTTCAATGATTATTCTCAGGAAATCCCTTGTCTGTAGTCCTTTGTTTGTACCGATAGGAGCACCCAGCGGCATGACGGTGGCGGCACCGGCTTCTTCCAGCCTCTTGCACAGTGTGGGGTCGGCCTGGCAATAGGGCAGTACCACAAATCCTAACTTGACCAGTTCTTCCGTGGCTTTCAGCGTCTCTACAGAATCGGGCAACAGATAGCGGGGGTCGGGGTGTATCTCCAGTTTCAGCCAGTTCGTGCCGAAAGCTTCACGCGCCATCTGTGCAGCAAAAACAGCTTCTTCGGCATTGCGCACGCCGGAGGTGTTGGGCAGAAGCTGGATACCGGGATGCTGTATGTGTACCAGCATATTGTCTTCCTTGTTGTCCAGTTCAATGCGTTTCATGGCTACCGTCACCATTTCTGTGCCGGATGCCAGGATAGACTGCTCCATCACTTCATCGGAATTGAACTTTCCGGTTCCTAAAAACAGACGGGAGTTGAACTCACGTTCCGCAATCACTAATTTTTCCATATCAGTCGTCATATATTAATTCTTTATTTTTCATTCTCCATTAAAGAAATGATTCTTTTCATTTCATCTGCCGGACTATCGGCATGCAGTACCGTGCCCGAAAGGGCAATCCCGCTTACCCCCGTCTGCATAACGGCTGGAATATCCGCTATGGTTATTCCACCGATGGCTACTATCGGAAGGTGTATATCCTTCTCCTGCATCCGGTGGATGATAGCTGTATATCCTTCCAGTCCCAATATCGGACTCAGATTCTTCTTGGTAGTGGTGTAGCGGAAGGGGCCGCAGCCTATGTAGTCGGCACCGGCTTTGTAGTGTTGCAGTACATCCTCAAAAGTATTGGCGGTACCGCCTATAATGTACTCCGCGCCCAGAATCCGGCGTGCGTCGGCTATGGGCATGTCTTTCTTTCCAAGATGTACGCCGTCGGCATGCAGTTTTCGCGCCAGTTCCACATGGTCGTCAATGATGAAGGTGGCACCGTATTGCCGGCAAAGGGCCTGCACTTCCAAAGCTACGGGTTCTATCGTTTCCACCGGGGTGTCTTTCATGCGCAGTTGCACCCAGCGGCAACCGCCCTCAAGAGCCATGCGTGCAGCATCCAGATACGAATATCGTTCCGTATAGTGCGTGATGAACTGCATTCCTCCGTTTTTCAGTCTCTCGTCCTTCATCTTCCTCACCCTCCGCAAGCTGCTTTGATAATGATGATGGGCATGTATTCCCTCAGGATGCATTTTGTCCATTCCGTGCGAAGTACAATACGGTTGTCTACGGCCACGGCAATGCCTTGCATCGGTAGGGCAAGTTCCTCGATAAGTTGTGAAAGGGTAGTGGCGCCGGTTTTCACTTCCTTGTTGTTGACCAATACTTTCATTTTTCTGTTCATTAAGAAATAAAACAATGGAAGTAAATACAAAGAAGCGTCTTTACGGCAAGTTCAGTGAAGAAAGAAATATCCAATTCCTACGGCAGTACTAACTGCATCAGGTTCGAGGGTATAATCTCAGCCCGTCGGGGCACCCCTTTGTCTTTACGGCAACAAAGGTAAGGGAAAATCGGAAATAAAAAACAAAAGAACGTACTTTTTATTTCAGTGATTACTTTTTGTTTACTTGCGCCCCTTTGTGGCACGTATCTTTTTCAGCGTATTCCGAACAGTGGTTCTGACTCCAGTTGAATAAAAATCAAGCTCTGTATTTTCTAGTATCAGTTGCAATTCCTGCAGCAGTTCCGGCTCCTTCCTGCAAAGCAGATAGGCTATTCTGATGGAAAGGGCTTGCACTCCTATGCTTTCTTGCGGAGATAGCATGTGGTCCAGGCAGTAATTCAGCAAATCGACGGAGATTGGAGTAGGGATGGGAATATTATACAGTATAGATAATAAGAGACGTTTGGAACCGTCGTGCGTGCAGTCTATCAGCCGTTGAATGATTTCATCGTACAGTAGGATGAACCAGTCGGGATGGATTTCGCTCAATTTCTCGCATACCCATATTGCTCGCCATGACACCGTCTGTTTTTCATCGTATGTCAATCGGTATATATCTTCAAAATACTCGGGGCAGAGGCATACCTCTTGTACCAGAGAGTCTATCGATAACTTATGAATAGGTACTGCCAAGGTATTTCTGAACTCCGTAATCTTTTCCATATATCCCATTTTGTTGTGAGTGGCAAATATAAAGGAAATGGCCTACTAAAACAAGAAAGGCTGTCTATTTGAAGAAAGACAGCCTTGAAAATATTCTATTTAAGGAATTATGCAATCCCGTGAGCCGTAGCTTCCGGTGCAATCTTCTTGATAAGACCTTGCAGCACTGCACCAGGACCGCACTCTGTGAAGTCCGTAGCACCATCGGCAACCATGTTCTTCACTGTTTGCGTCCAACGTACCGATGCTGTCAGCTGAGCCACCAGGTTCTTCTTGATTTCTACCGGGTCAGTATGAGGCATAGCGTCTACATTCTGATATACGGGGCACTTCGGAGCATGGATTTCTGTAGCATTGATGGCTGCTTCCAGTTCAACTTTGGCAGGGTTCATCAGCGGAGAGTGGAACGCACCGCCTACCTTCAACGGCAGAGCACGCTTTGCACCTGCAGCCTTCATCAGTTCGCAAGCCTTGTTGATACCTTCTATGGAACCGGAAATTACAATCTGTCCCGGGCAGTTATAGTTGGCTGCCACGCAAACTTCACCTTCAGCACTTACTTGAGCGCAGATTTCCTCAACCTTTTCATCCGGCAGGGCAATAATGGCTGCCATAGTGGAGGGCTGTGCCTCGCAAGCCTTTTGCATAGCCATGGCACGGGCATACACCAGTTTCAGACCATCTTCAAAGCTCAGTGCACCGGCAGCAACCAAGGCAGAGAACTCGCCCAATGAGTGACCGGCGGTCATCTCCGGCTTAAAGTCATCGCCCATGCAGAGGGCGGAAATAACGGAATGAAGGAACACGGCAGGTTGGGTAACTTTAGTCTGGCGCAGGTCTTCATCTGTTCCGTTGAACATAATATCAGTAATACGATACCCGAGGATATCATTTGCTTTCTCAAAAAGTTCCTTGGCTAATGCCGAATTTTCGTACAGGTCCTTTCCCATGCCAACGAATTGGGCACCTTGACCCGGAAATACAAATGCTTTCATATTTACTCGTTTTTTAGTGTTTAAATAAAAAGTGCTGCAAAGGTAGAGGTTTTTCTGATATTCACCGCACAAACGGATGTTTTTTGTGCAATGCCCTTACTTTAAGGAGGGAAGCTAAAATACAATATGTATGCTTGGGCCTTCTGTGGTATCCGGAGGCTGAAATACTTATAAATGAAACACTTTCTCCTTATTGTACTTCCTACAATTAGACCTCTTGTATATTCTTGTAAATTACATATTGTATTCCATACGATAACAACTGAAAATGATATTGTATAAAGTAAGATATGTATTCAGTTGAAAAATAATGCTTTATAATATTATAAAAATATTCTTTTCCTTTATTGCAAATTAGAAAAACCTATTTATATTTGCAGCGCTTAACGAGATATATTATGCAAAACATAGAACAAAAAACGCCGTTGGCAAACAATCATATCTCTGTGGACTGTGTAGTGATTGGTTTTGACGGAGAACAGCTAAAGGTTCTGCTGATTAAGCGTGCAGGAGAGGAAGAAGGAGAAATCTTTCATGATATGAAGCTTCCCGGAAGTTTGATTTACATGGATGAGGATTTGGATGAAGCTGCCAAACGGGTGTTGAATGAATTGACGGGTCTGAAGAACGTCAATCTGATGCAATTCAAGGCATTCGGCTCAAAAAACCGTACGAAGGACCCCAGAGATGTACATTGGCTGGAACGTGCCATGCAGTCCAGGGTGGAGCGTATTGTCACCATAGCCTATCTTTCCCTGGTGAAGATAGACCGCGCATTGAACCGTGATTTGGACAATTATCAAGCCAGTTGGGTAGCCATGCCGGATATAAAGGCTCTGGCATTCGACCACAACCTGATTATCAAGGAAGCCATTACCTATGTCCGCCAGTACGTCGAGTTCAACCCGTCTTCACTGTTCGACTTGTTGCCGCGTAAGTTCACCGCATCCCAGCTTCGCACTTTGTACGAACTGGTGTATGACAAGCAGTACGACGTACGCAATTTCCATAAAAAAATTGCCTTGATGGAGTATGTCGTCCCCCTGGAAGAAAAACAGCAGGGCGTGGCCCACCGGGCGGCACGTTACTACCGTTTCGACAAAAAGATATACAATAAAATCCGACGGTAGCCGGATTGTAAATTCTTCATATCACTTTCATTTTAATATTGATAAAAATGTATTTATTAGGTTATGACATCGGCAGCTCGTCTGTAAAAGCGAGTCTAGTAAATGCGGAAAGCGGCAAGTGTGTATCGTCTGCCTTCTTCCCCAAGACTGAAGCGGAAATTATCGCAGTGAAGCCCGGCTGGGCAGAGCAAGACCCCGGAAATTGGTGGGAAAATTTGAAACTGGCCACACAAGCTGTATTGGCAGAATCCGGAGTAAACGCAGAAGACATCAAGGCGATTGGTATCTCTTATCAGATGCATGGCTTGGTATGTGTAGATAAAAACCAGCAGGTGTTGCGTCCTGCCATTATCTGGTGCGACTCCAGAGCCGTGCCCTACGGACAAAAGGCTTTCGAAACATTGGGAGAGGAGACTTGCCTTTCACATTTGCTGAATTCTCCGGGCAACTTCACGGCCTCCAAACTGGCTTGGATTAAGGAGAATGAGCCTTCCGTTTACGAAAAGATTCATAAGATAATGCTGCCGGGCGACTATATCGCCATGAAGTTGAGCGGTACCATCTGTACCACGGTGTCCGGTTTGTCCGAAGGGATGTTCTGGGATTTCAAGAACAACCGGGTTGCCGACTTTCTGATGGACTATTATGGATTCGACTCCTCTCTGATTGCCGACATCAAACCGACTTTCTCCGAGCAGGGACGTGTCAATGCTGCTGCAGCCGCAGAGCTGGGTCTGAAAGAAGGTACGCCTATCACTTACCGTGCCGGCGACCAGCCCAACAATGCCCTTTCCCTGAATGTATTCAATCCGGGTGAAATAGCTTCCACCGCCGGAACGTCCGGCGTGGTATACGGCGTGAACGGTGAGGTGAACTACGACCCCAAGTCACGTGTCAACACCTTTGCACACGTCAACCATGCTGCCGGGCAAACCCGTCTGGGTGTTCTGCTGTGCATCAATGGTACGGGCATTCTCAATTCATGGGTAAAACGCACCGTTGCTCCCGAAGGTATCTCCTACAGCGATATGAATCTGCTGGCGGCGCAAGCTCCCATCGGCAGTGCCGGTATCAGTATCCTGCCCTTTGGAAACGGTGCGGAGCGTATGCTGGAGAACAAGGAAATAGGCTGCTCCATTCATGGCATCAACTTCAACCAGCACGGCAAACAGCATATCATCCGTGCAGCGCAGGAAGGCATCGTTTTTTCCTTTAAATATGGAATCGACATCATGGAACAAATGGGCATTCCCGTGCAGAAAATTCATGCAGGCAAGGCTAATATGTTCCTCAGCCCGCTGTTCCGCGAGACATTGGCCGGTGTGACGGGAGCTGTCATCGAACTGTATGATACCGACGGCTCTGTAGGTGCCGCCAAAGGCGCCGGAATCGGTGTGGGCATATACAAGGACAACAACGAAGCATTTGCCACGCTTGAGAAGCTCGAGGTGATAGAGCCGAAAGTGGCAGACCGCCAGGCTTATTCCGACGCATATGCGCGCTGGAAACACTGGGTAATGTGCTAATGTGCACATTAAAACGTTAGCACGTTAAAACAATAAATTAATAATTAACCCCGTGATGAATGTGTCTGTCATTGGCACATTCTCACATTAAAACATTAAATTCTTATGGCAACAAAAGAGTATTTTCCCGGAATAGGAAAGATTAAATTCGAAGGTAAAGAGAGCAAGAACCCGATGGCATTCCGTTATTACGATGCCGATAAAGTAATCATGGGTAAGAAAATGAGCGAATGGCTGAAGTTCGCCATGGCATGGTGGCACACTCTTTGCGCAGAAGGTGGTGACCAATTCGGTGGCGGAACAAAGAAATTCCCCTGGAACGGTGAGGCTGACAAGGTTCAGGCTGCCAAGAACAAAATGGACGCCGGCTTTGAATTCATGCAGAAAATGGGTATCGAATACTACTGCTTCCACGATGTAGACCTCTGCGAAGAAGCCGAGACCATTGAAGAATACGAAGCCAACTTGAAGGAAATCGTAGCGTATGCCAAGCAGAAACAAGCAGAAACCGGCATCAAACTGTTGTGGGGTACTGCCAACGTATTCGGCCATGCCCGCTACATGAATGGTGCAGCCACCAACCCCGATTTCGATGTTGTGGCACGTGCCGCTATCCAAATCAAAAACGCCATCGACGCTACTATCGAACTGGGAGGTTCAAACTATGTATTCTGGGGCGGTCGCGAAGGCTACATGTCATTGCTGAATACAGACCAGAAGCGTGAGAAAGAGCACCTCGCACAGATGTTGACCATCGCCCGCGACTATGCACGTGCCCGCGGCTTCAAAGGTACCTTCTTGATTGAACCGAAACCGATGGAACCTACAAAACACCAGTATGATGTAGACACCGAAACCGTTATCGGCTTCTTGAAGGCTCACAATCTGGACAAAGATTTCAAGGTGAACATCGAAGTGAACCACGCTACTTTGGCGGGCCACACCTTCGAGCACGAACTCGCAGTAGCCGTAGACAACGGTATGCTCGGCTCCATCGACGCCAACCGTGGTGACTACCAGAACGGCTGGGATACAGACCAGTTCCCCATTGACAACTTCGAACTGACCCAGGCAATGATGCAAATCATCCGTAACGGAGGCTTTGGCAATGGCGGTACAAACTTCGATGCCAAGACCCGTCGCAACTCCACCGACCTGGAAGACATTTTCATTGCCCACATCGCCGGTATGGACGTGATGGCACGTGCACTGGAAAGTGCAGCCAAACTGCTTGAAGAGTCTCCTTACAAGAAGATGCTGGCCGACCGCTATGCTTCCTTCGACAGTGGTAAAGGCAAGGAATTTGAAGATGGCAAACTGACGCTGGAGGATTTGGTAGCTTACGCAAAAGCCAACGGTGAGCCGAAACAGACCAGCGGCAAGCAGGAATTGTATGAGGCAATCGTGAATATGTACTGCTAATAATGATCAATGTTTAGTGATTAGTGGTTAATAAGTTGCGCATGAGGTGTTTCAATATTAATCATTAATCGCTAATCATTAATCGCTAATCATTAACCATTAATCATTAATATCATGAATTATACAGAAAAAGGCAGTAAACTCTACCTCTTCTCTATTGTGCTGGTAGCCGTCATCGGGGGCTTGCTTTTCGGCTACGATACAGCAGTCATATCCGGTGCCGATAAAGGGCTTCAGGCATTTTTTATGGGTGCCTCCGATTTTGTCTACACAGATACGATTCACGGCATTACCTCTTCCAGTGCACTTATCGGATGTATCATCGGTAGTGCTCTTTCGGGATTCTTCGCATCCAATCTGGGACGTAAGAATTCTCTTTTCATAGCCGGCGTCTTGTTCTTTCTGTCGGCATTGGGCTCCTACTACCCGGAATTCCTTTTCTTCGACTATGGTGTTCCTTCCTATTCCTTGCTCGTGGCATTCAATTTCTACCGTGTATTGGGAGGAATCGGCGTAGGTTTGGCATCGGCCATCTGCCCGATGTATATTGCGGAAATTGCGCCGAGCAACATTCGCGGGACTCTGGTATCATGGAATCAGTTTGCCATTATCTTCGGCCAGTTGGTGGTTTACTTCGTGAATTTCCTTATTCTGGGCGAGAATTCAAATCCGGTGATAAAGGCCATTGAAGGAGTCAACCAGATTCTGAATCCCGAAGCGGCAGCATGGACCACAGAGATAGGATGGCGTCTGATGTTTGTCAGTGAGGCTGTTCCTGCAGGAGTCTTTGCGTTGCTCGTACTGTTTGTTCCCGAAACGCCACGCTATCTTGCCATGAGTGGCAAGGATGATAAGGCACTCCAGGTGTTAAGCCGTATCAACGGCTTGGCTCAGGCAAAGGTTATTCTGTCTCAAATCAAAGCCACGGCAGAGGAAAAGACGGAAAAGCTTTTCACTTATGGCTGGATGGTTATCTTTATCGGTATCATGCTGAGTGTATTCCAGCAAGCGGTAGGTATCAACGCCGTACTCTATTTCGCACCGCGTATCTTCGAAACGATGGGAATGGGCAACCCGATGGTTCAAACCGTCATCATGGGTATCATCAATATTCTGTTCACGTTGCTGGCTGTCTTTACAGTCGAGAAATGGGGACGTAAACCGCTGCTCATCTCGGGGTCTATCGGCATGGCGATAGGTGCTTTCGGAGTAGCTCTTTGCAACGTTGTGGCAGGGCTTCCTCCCATGTTGGCTGTTGTCAGCATCATGGTCTACAGTGCTTCGTTCATGTTCAGCTGGGGCCCCATCTGCTGGGTACTGATTGCTGAAATCTTCCCGAATACCATCCGTGGCGCTGCAGTAGCCATTGCCGTAGCCTTCCAATGGATATTCAATTTCATTGTATCTTCCACCTTCGTACCTATGTACAATATGAGTTTGGGAGATATGGGAGACAAGTTCGGGCACATGTTTGCTTATGGCTTATACGGAATCATCTGTGTGGTGGCTGCTCTGTTTGTCTGGAAGCTTGTTCCCGAAACGAAAGGCAAGACACTGGAAGACATGACCAAGCTGTGGAAGAATAGAAGAAACAATAGATAAGACCGTCATTGAAACTGTCCATATAAGACGGGAAAGAGGAGGCCTGATGAATGCCTCCTCTTTTTGTTATCAATTCCGTATCTTTTCCCTTATCCGTTCAAGATGGGAAAGAAAAATCTTCGGAGGGGAAGATAACATGTAAGGATAAACCGTACCTTTGCACTGTTTTTAATCAGGAATAGCAAGAAAGTTATGGATTCAATGAAAATCAATAAGGTGCAGATACGCAATCTGCAGATTGAAGATTATGACCAGTTGGCACAATCGTTTACGCGCGTTTATTCAGACGGAAGCGATGTGTTCTGGACGCACAAACAAATAGAAAAACTGATACGCATCTTCCCCGAGGGGCAGATTGTGACGGTGGTTGACGAGAAAATCGTGGGCTGTGCGCTTTCCATCATAGTGAACTACGATGATGTGAAGAACGACCACACTTACGCCCAGGTTACGGGCAAGGAGACTTTCAACACCCACAATCCGAAAGGCAACATACTTTATGGCATCGAAGTCTTTATCCATCCCCAATACCGTGGCCTGCGTCTGGCACGCCGTATGTATGAATACCGCAAGGAACTTTGCGAGACATTGAACCTGAAGGCAATCATGTTTGGCGGACGTATCCCCAACTACTACAAATATGCCGATCAAATCCGCCCCAAGGAGTACATAGATAAGGTGAAGCAAAAGGAAATCTTCGACCCGGTGCTGACCTTTCAGCTCTCTAACGACTTCCACGTGCGCAAGGTGATGCGCAACTACCTTCCCAATGATGAGGAGTCCAAGCACTACGCCTGCCTGCTGCAATGGGACAATATCTACTATCAGGCTCCCACACAAGACTATGTAAACCCCAAAACCACTGTCCGCGTAGGCTTGGTACAATGGCAGATGCGTACCTACAAGACACTGGATGACCTTTTTGAGCAAGTGGAATTTTTTGTGGATGCCGTGAGCGACTACAAGAGTGACTTTGTCCTTTTTCCCGAATACTTCAACGCACCGTTGATGGCAAAATTCAACAACGAGGGCGAGTCGCAGGCTATCCGCGGGCTGGCGGCCTATACCGAGGAAATCAAGGAGCGTTTCGTCAAGCTCGCCATCAGCTATAACATCAACATTATTACGGGCAGTATGCCGCTTATCAAGGAAGACGGGCTGCTATACAACGTAGGATTCCTCTGCCGACGTGACGGAAGTTATGAAATGTACGAAAAGATACATGTCACTCCCGACGAGATAAAGTCCTGGGGACTGAGCGGAGGCAAGTCCATCCAAACTTTCGATACGGACTGTGCTAAGATAGGCGTGCTGATATGCTACGATGTAGAGTTCCCCGAACTGAGCCGCATCATGGCGGACCAAGGCATGCAGATACTCTTTGTTCCTTTCCTTACCGATACGCAGAATGCTTACAGCCGCGTAAAGGTGTGCGCCCATGCTCGTGCCATCGAAAACGAGTGCTTTGTAGTGATAGCCGGCAGTGTAGGCAATCTTCCCCGCGTGCACAACATGGACATCCAGTATGCCCAGTCCGGTGTGTTCACTCCCTGCGACTTCGCTTTCCCCACAGACGGCAAGCGTGCGGAAGCCACTCCGAATACCGAAATGATTCTTGTGTCGGATGTGGATCTGGACTTGCTGAATGAACTGCATACCTACGGCAGTGTACGCAACCTGAAAGACCGGAGAGGCGATTTGTACGAGGTGAAGATGAAAAGATGACTTTCCCGAATGCCACACTCGGTTGCCTCCAATACCACACCTTATTCTCCGAAATGCCACACTTCATCGTCCGGAATGCCATAGGTTTCGGACAACGGAGTGTGGCATTTCAGCTGCTGAAGTGTGGCATCCGGGACGATGAAGTATGGCATTTCGGATGGTAATTCCATAGTTTATCCGTATCTTTACAAAACTTTTATTCTAAAAAACAGAAACAATGGCCAAGAAAGCTCTCTCTGCTCCCGAAATACCTCTCTGCATCAATGTGTTGCGATTACTTAACTACCGTCTGGCTCCCGACGAGCTGATTCTGTTCGACTGGCTTACAGTAAAACAGATTTCTTTTAAATACAAGCCTTTCCATTACTCCCAGGCGCGTGTAGAGGAAGAAACCCGTATCCGCCGTACCCGGCAGGAAGTCATCATTAAGCAATTCTCGGCCTTGGGCTTCTTGAAAACCGACATAAAGGTCAATTCCGTCACCCGTGGACGTGTCCGCTATTACTCCGTGGACTTCAGTGTACTTGCCGACGTGGATGTCCTAGTAGAAATCATCATGCCCCAAACCACGCTCTTCCGTGACTTCATCCTCTACTTTGCCTACCACGCCACTATGCAGAAGAAGAGCAAGGAAGAACAACTGAAGCCTGCCTCCGCCATAAATCACGAGGCTGCCGCCCGAATCTATCAACTGCTGAGCCAAGTCTATGACGAGCGCCGCCAATACTATAATGATGGGGGACTGACCGGAGATGTGAAGCCTGAACGCTCGAAATCTGCCATGCAATTGCAGCATAACAAACCCATAGAACGTAAACTGGCAAAGTTGGCAGACTACTACAACGATAACAGCATCAAAAACGCCTTTCTTGCCTATGTGGACGAAATCCTGACCCAAAAGAAAGAACCCGAAAACCTGATGTATTACTTTCTCTCTTTCGATGAGACATCGGATTGTTTCGGAGTGGTGAATCATTACCTTAATTATTTCACCTTGCATTATAGTTACAGCAGCAACAGTTGAAGTCTATCCGCTGATGATGCTATTATTATTTCTTTTAATATAATACTTTATTATTCTTTCCCATGCTGTTCTCTGCACGCTTATTGCTGATTGCGGCAATAGCATTCGCAGAATTCTACATACCATTTGTTGAACTCAGCAAAATAGCCCTCTCATTTGTTGTTTTCAACGTAGTTTTCAGGTCGCTTGTTTGAGCTAAATTTACGTTTTTTGCCGTTTTTGCTTAGGGAACCCGTGGATTTTGGCTTATTTTGAGAAACGTGATTCGCTCAAACTAAAACGGCAAATCATAAATGGAGACTTCTTTTTCGTGTACTGACATTCTCTCTGCATTATTCAAAAGAGAAATATCTTTAATCTTTTTATGATATAGAGAAAATTTTGCAATTTGTTCTATTTCTTTTTTACGGTTTTTACTAAGGATTAGATATTCTTCTTCTCTATCAATTCCTAAAAAACGGCGTCCCAAAAGATTGGCTGCAATTCCTGTAGTGCTGCTGCCTGTAAATGGGTCGAGAATCCACGCACCACCACGAGTTGATGCCAAAATAATACGCGACAATACAGATAAGGGTTTCTGAGTAGGATGTTTGCCACATGATTTTTCCCAACGAGCTATGGCCGGTAATTGCCATACGTCCGTCATCTGCTTGTTGCTGTTGATTTGCTTCATGATACTATAATTATAGTAGTGTGTTATTTTAGCAGACTTGCGTGCCCAAATAATGAACTCTGTTGAGTGTGTAAAATAACGACATGAAATATTAGGTGGCGGATTGGTCTTTGCCCATGTCACTACATTCAAAATCTTAAATCCTAATTCAGTCAGGATATTGGCTATTGAAAAAATATTATGATATGTACCGCTAATCCATATTGTTCCATTTTCCTTCAGTTTATTTTGGCATTCGCTTATCCATGCTCGATTGAACGAATCTATGTATTCAGGAGTACCTCCTTTATCCCATTCCCCTTTATCCACGCATACCATCTTCCCACTTTGCACACTTATCCCTCCATTACTGAGAAAGTAAGGAGGATCGGCAAATATCATATCGAACTTGAAACTGAATTGCTTTAATAATTCGATGCAGTCACCATGCAGGAGGGTAAAGGCACGGTCGGAGGATTTGAAATAAGGAATCATAATTTAGCAATAATCTCTTGATATTCCTTCCAGGACATTAACCGACCTTCTCCAGTGGGATAATTGACATCTTCCTGCCCCCATATCCATTTATATACTTTTATTAAAGCCTCAGGAGTTTCACCGGAAGCGAAATTTAAAGCTCTTATTTCATTTATAAAATCGGAAGGTTCTTCTCCATTATATGTTTTTTCCATTAAAGTCAGAAATACTTTTGCTTTATCTTTGTTTTCCTGAACTTTATTTATTACATCTTCTAAGATTTGTTTGTGAGATATTTGCCATAGTGTATTATCATTGGGATTATAGATGAATACTAAAAAATCTTCTTTTTTAGGTCTTCCATATACAGATTTACCACCAGGCTTCGTGATAACGATTTTCCTACCATCAGAGAGTTCTTCGACTTCATAACCTCGATATGGTAAATCTATAAGTTTTTGTGAGAAAGTAGCTTTATCCGCATTGTTTATACGAATAGGCTCTAGTTCTATATTATGTTGATAGATGTTTTTCATCGTTCTATTTATTTCATGATTTTACTTATAATGCCGTTCTCCATATCATTAATATTGTATATATGTTCAAGTACATCAAAAGTTTCTTCCAAATTTCGACGCGCACTATTCCATCCTTTTCCATCCGTAAACCAGACAAATGTAAAATCTGTTAGGTCTTTGGTTTCCAAGGTTATCGTTTTGTAACTTCTTGCTGTTTCGTTAAGCTTAGAGCCACTACTTCCATAAAAATTGGTTTCTATACCATATACCATGGTAGGTGTTTTTACGACAAAATCAAATCGTTTCTCTGCCTTACCTTGGTTAGATATTGAAGATAAATCAATACCCCATTTCTTTTCGATAGCATGAATATACATTTCTTTGAAGTAGGTGATACCTTTTACAAACCCAGCCTTCTGTATATATGATTCGACGAGGTTCTCCATCAGGTGTCCACCTCTATTTTTTCTTCCATTAGAATCAAGCCCAGTTTCTATTCCTGTAACATAATCTACAAGACTTCCGATAATGCGATTCTCAATCAAGTTGAAAATACCAGTTTTGCGCATAAATATTTTATATTGCTCTACACTATAGTTCATTTTTTTGAAATTATAACAGAAGCTGCCTTCTTCATCTATAGCTTCTATATCCATTTCACGCTTTGCTATCAGAATAGGAATACACTTTAGAATACTAGGGTATTTACATAATAAATTATCAAAATCGTTTTCTATATTTTTGCTGCCAATAAGAGAATTCATAATATTCAATTCCACTTTAATAGCATCAACATTAGAGAAAACTTTGTCAAAGTATGTATAATATTGGTAGTTCGCAATACTTGTACGAAACAGTGCAAGCCATTGTTTAAAATCTCTTTCCATACAAATTTATCTATAATTCATGCTAATATTAGAAATCATAAGTTCGGACAGTTTCCCTCTTTTTTCAGGATTGGCATTAACCATTCGCGTAGCCATTACTCGCTGAATATGGTATTCGTTATAAATCTCATCAAAGAAATTATCATTTTCGTCTTTGCCTTTCACATCCGAATTACTTAAGATGAAATTAGTTTTATATTGAACTATCTTGTGACAAAAATCGCGTAGCCGTATTTGTTCATTATCGTCAAACTCATCTTTGGCATACGAGTTGAAAGAAGAAGTTTTGCTTAAAGGTTTATATGGAGGATCAAAGTAGAATAAAGCATCAGGAGAAGCGTAAGCTATTGTTTTCTCGAAATCCCCACACAAAATATCTACCTTTTGCAAAATCTTAGAATCTGCAAGAATTGTATCTTCATCACAAATTCTAGGATTGGCATATTTTCCATGGGGAACATTGAATTTTCCTTTAGAATTTACTCTATACAACCCATTGAAGCATGTCCTATTTAAAAAAATGAATAAAGCGGCGGTCTCTATTTCAGACAAGGATGAAGCGTTATATATGTCGCGCTTATTTAAATAATACTCTTTTCTGTCTTCTTCTCCCAAGGGGATATACTTTTCTTGAAGTTCTTTTAATTGTTCAATCAATTTATATGGTTGTTCCTTAATAACTTTATATGTAGTTATCAAATGGGGATTTATATCATTAATCACAGCTTTTTGAATATTGGGAAATTGCTGTAATATCCAAAATAAAACAGCCCCACCTCCAACGAAAGGTTCTACATAAATAACGTTTTTTTTCTGTGAGAAGTCAGATGGTAAGGTACGCTCTATATCTCCTAAAAGCTGCGTCTTTCCACCTACCCATTTTACAAAAGGTTTTGCAGTTCTATATATTCTATGTTGCATATTTGGTCTAAATATCATTCTTCTAATGGCAAAGATAGTGAATCTCTTCAAGTTGTGCGAATATATTAGGAGTCTTTCTTTTTATTTTTTGAATTCTATGTCTAAAAGGATATTAATCACTCTTATTATCCCTCTTTTCATCCTTAAATAAAACATTTTACTGCACTTATCCAGCTTTTTCTACCTAAAAAGTCTCTTGTATTTAAGTTTTTTGTAAATTTGCACCCTTAAAATGGAGAAGGTAGCTTTTGACGTACCAAATGCCTATCAAGAGTATCTTCAATCGTAAATTGTAAATTGTCAAATAGTAAATATCAAGATGGGTAAGAAGTTTGCCGAATATTCGAAGCTCGACCTTTCCGAAGTGAACGGAAAAGTGTTGAAGAAATGGGACGAAAACCAGGTTTTCGCCAAGAGTATGACAGAACGTGAAGGTTGTCCTTCTTTCGTATTTTTCGAAGGACCTCCCTCGGCCAATGGTATGCCGGGCATTCACCACGTAATGGCTCGCTCCATTAAGGACATTTTCTGCCGTTACAAAACGATGAAGGGGTTCCAAGTAAAGCGTAAGGCCGGATGGGATACTCATGGACTGCCCGTGGAACTGGGTGTGGAAAAAGCACTCGGCATTACGAAAGAGGATATTGGCAAGACTATTTCCGTAGCAGAATACAATGCTGCCTGCCGCAAGGACGTCATGAAGTTCACCAAGGAATGGGAAGACTTGACGCACAAGATGGGCTACTGGGTGGACATGACGGACCCGTATATCACCTACGACAACCGCTACATCGAAACCTTGTGGTGGCTGCTGAAACAGCTCTATAAGAAAGGACTCCTTTATAAAGGGTATACCATACAACCTTATTCTCCTGCTGCCGGAACCGGACTCAGCTCGCACGAGTTGAACCAGCCCGGATGTTACCGTGACGTAAAAGACACGACCATGGTGGCACAGTTCAAGATGAAGCATCCGAAACCGGAAATGGCAGAGTGGGGAACTCCTTACTTCCTGGCATGGACCACTACTCCGTGGACGTTGCCCAGCAACACTGCGCTCTGCGTCGGTCCCAAGATAGACTACGTGGCCGTACAGACTTACAACGGATATAGCGGTGAGAAGATGACTGTTGTCTTGGCAAAAGCACTGCTCTACACTCACTTCAACAAAAAAGCGGAAGGCATTGCATTAGAGGATTATAAGCCGGGTGATAAGCTGATACCTTTCAAGATAGTAGGTGAGTACAAAGGCCCCGATTTGGTAGGTATGGAGTACGAACAGCTCATCCCTTGGGTGAAACCGATAGACGTTGCCGAAGACGGTAGCTGGACTCCCAGCGACAAAGGTTTCCGTGTAATTTCTGGTGACTATGTGACGACTGAAGACGGTACGGGTATCGTACACATTGCCCCGACCTTTGGTGCGGACGATGCTTTTGTGGCACGCGCTGCAGGTATACCGTCCTTGTTCATGATAAACAAGAAGGGTGAGACCCGCCCGATGGTAGACCTCACCGGTAAGTTCTTCTTGATTGACGAACTGGACGAGGATTTCGTAAAGGCATGTGTCAACGTAGACCTCTATAAGGACTATCAGGGCAAGTGGGTGAAGAATGCCTACGACCCCCAATTCACTGTAGACGGCAAGTACGACGAACAAGTCGCACAAGCTGCCGAATCGCTGGATATTGAAATCTGCATGATGATGAAAGCCGCCCGCCAGGCATTCAAGATAGAAAAGCATGTACACAACTATCCGCACTGCTGGCGTACGGACAAACCCGTATTGTACTATCCGCTGGATAGCTGGTTCATCCGCAGCACCGCTTGCAAGGAACGTATGATAGAGTTGAACAAGACCATCAACTGGAAGCCGGAAAGCACCGGTACGGGACGTTTTGGCAAGTGGCTGGAAAACCTGAATGACTGGAACCTCAGCCGTTCGCGCTATTGGGGTACTCCGCTGCCCATCTGGCGCACGGAGGACAATAGCGAGGAAAAATGTATCGAGTCTGTAGAAGAGCTCTACAACGAAATAGAGAAATCCGTGGCTGCCGGCCTGATGCAGTCCAACCCTTACAAGGAGAAGGGCTTCCAGCCGGGTGTATATACCAAAGAGAATTACGACAAGATAGACTTGCACCGTCCTTACGTGGACGATGTCATCCTTGTTTCTAAAGACGGCAAGCCGATGAAACGCGAAACGGACTTGATTGACGTTTGGTTCGATTCCGGTGCCATGCCTTATGCACAGATACACTATCCGTTCGAGAATAAGGAACTGCTGGATAGCCACCAGGTATATCCTGCCGATTTCATCGCCGAAGGGGTGGACCAGACACGCGGTTGGTTCTTCACGTTGCACGCCATCGCTACAATGGTGTTCGACAGTATTTCTTATAAGGCTGTCATTTCCAACGGCTTGGTGCTCGACAAAAATGGTAACAAGATGTCCAAGCGTCTGGGCAATGCCGTAGACCCCTTCTCGACCATCGAGAAATACGGGTCCGACCCGTTGCGCTGGTACATGATCACCAACTCTTCTCCGTGGGACAATCTTAAGTTCGACGTGGATGGAGTGGAAGAGGTGCGCCGCAAGTTCTTCGGAACACTCTATAACACCTATTCATTCTTCGCCCTCTATGCCAATGTAGACGAATTTGACTACAAAGAAGCCGATGTGCCCATGGCAGAACGCCCTGAGATAGACCGTTGGATTCTCTCTGTACTGAATACGTTGGTGAAGAACGTGGATACCTGCTACAATGAATACGAGCCCACGAAAGCAGGACGTCTCATTTCCGAATTCGTGAACGACAACCTCTCCAACTGGTATGTCCGCCTGAACCGCAAACGTTTCTGGGGCGGTGGTATGACGCAGGACAAGCTCTCTGCATTCCAGACACTCTATACATGCCTCGAAACCGTGGCTAAGCTGATGGCACCCATCGCTCCGTTCTATGCTGATATGCTCTATTCCGACCTGATTGCAGCTACGGGACGCGACAATGTGGTTTCCGTACACCTTGCCAAGTTCCCCGAATATAAGGAGGAAATGATAGACAAGGAATTGGAAGTCCGCATGCAGATGGCACAAGACGTCACTTCCATGGTATTGGCATTGCGCCGCAAGGTGAACATCAAAGTCCGCCAACCGCTTCAGTGCATCATGATACCGGTAGTGGATGAAGAACAGCGTGCACACATCGAGGCTGTGAAAGCACTTATCATGAACGAGGTGAATGTGAAAGAAATCCAGTTTGTGGACGGTGCTGCCGGTGTACTGGTAAAGAAAGTGAAATGCGACTTCAAGAAGCTGGGACCGAAATTCGGTAAGCAGATGAAAGCCGTGGCTGCTGCTGTGGCGGAAATGTCCCAGGAAGCCATTGCCGAGCTGGAGAAGAAAGGCTCTTATACGTTCAATCTGGACGGTGCAGAAGCCGTGATTGAAACGGCAGATGTGGAAATCTTCAGTGAGGATATTCCGGGATGGCTGGTTGCCAACGAGGGCAAACTGACCGTGGCTCTGGAAGTTACCGTTACCGAAGAGTTGCGCCGTGAGGGTATTGCACGCGAGCTGGTAAACCGCATTCAGAATATCCGCAAGTCGAGCGGTTTTGAGATAACAGATAAAATAAAGATTACATTATCAAAAAATCCTCAAACAGATGATGCGGTAAATGAATATAATGACTATATTCGCAACCAAGTTTTAGGAACTTCACTGACGCTGGCAGACAACGTAGAAAATGGTACAGAACTGAACTTCGACGATTTCTCGCTGTACGTGAGCGTAGTGAAAGAATAATTAAATACTAACCCTGATTAACACGTAAAAGTTATGGCAGAAAAGACAAGATACTCAGATGCTGAATTGGAAGAATTCCGCGCTATCATTATGGAGAAGTTAGAGTTGGCACAACGTGACTATGAACTGTTAAAGGCCAGCCTGACGGGTGCAGACGGTAATGACACCGACGATACATCTCCTACGTACAAAGTACTGGAAGAAGGTGCCAACACCTTATCCAAGGAAGAAACCACACGTCTGGCCCAACGCCAGTTGAAGTTCATCCAAGGATTGCAGGCTGCTTTGGTGCGCATTGAGAACAAAACATATGGCATTTGCCGCGAAACCGGCAAACTGATACCGGCAGAGCGCCTTCGTGCAGTGCCCCATGCCACTTTGAGCATCGAAGCTAAAAACAACGGCAAGAAATAAAAATGGGTAAATTCTTTACGAAGGGCCGGATAGCCTGCCTTATCATATTTTCGGTATTGGTTATAGACCAAATTATCAAGATTTGGATAAAGACCCACATGTACTGGCATGAGAGTATCCGGATTACGGATTGGTTCTATATATACTTTACCGAGAATAGTGGTATGGCTTTCGGTATGGAAATATTCGCCAAACTGTTCCTGACCTTGTTCCGCATTGCTGCAGTCACGGTCATTGGCTGGTTTCTGTACAAGTTCGTGAAGCAAGGCATGAAGACCGGATTTATCATCTGTGTGTCTTTGGTCTTGACGGGAGCCTTGGGAAACATTGTCGACAGTGTGTTCTATGGCGTGCTGTTCAACGAAAGCACCCATTCGCAGATAGCCTCCTTCATGCCTGAAGGAGGGGGATATGCCCCGTGGTTCCATGGCAAGGTGGTGGATATGTTCTATTTCCCCATCATTGATACAAACTGGCCCGCATGGATGCCGTTTGTCGGTGGAGAACATTTCATTTTCTTCAGCCCGATATTCAATTTTGCGGATGCAGCAATCAGTTGCGGTATCATTGCTTTGCTGTTGTTCTACGGCAAGGACTTCAATGATGCCTATCATGCTGCCATAAAGAAATCATGAAAGGAATAAATCGAATTCAATGGTGTAGCGTAGTCCTTCTGGTGTTCAGTCTGACGGCTTGTAAGGTGAAAAGACCTGAAACCGTCCTTCCGGATGCCAAGATGGAAAACGTGCTTTATGATTATCACATAGCCAAAGCTATGGGTGAAGAAGTGCCGTATAACGAAAGTTATAAGCGGGTGCTATACATTGAATCGGTTTTCAAGAAATATGGCATTACTCAGGCCGATTTTGACTCTTCTATGGTCTGGTTTGCCCGTAACCCGGAAGTACTTACCAAAATCTACGAGAAAGTGAATGTACGGTTGAAAGCCGAGAGAGACGGTATCAACCACTTGATTGCCCTGCGTGACAACAAGCCGAAAGAATCACTTCCCGGAGACAGTATCGACGTGTGGATATGGCAGCATATCTATCAGTTGACGGGTATGCCCCTGGACAACAAGATAACGTTTACGTTGCCATCAGACACCAATTTCCACGACCGTGACACGCTGCGCTGGAGCGTGCGCTTCCGTTTCCACAACGGTGCACCGGACAGCATACATGCTCCGTTGATGGCGATGCAGATTCTTTACGAAAAGAATGACAGTGTCATCAGTGCCATTCGGAAAGTACAAGACACAGGTGTGGAAACGCTCACCTTGTTTGCCGATACTTTAGGAGAAATCAAGGAAATACGCGGGTTCATCTATTATCCGCAGCAGGAGACTCCACAGCCTTTGCTGGCAGACCGTATCTCACTGATGCGCTATCACGCCACGGACAGCTTGGTCATTGCCCCAAAGGACAGCCTTCAGCAGGCGACAGACTCCCTTCGCAAAGACAGTATCGGAAAACCTGAGAAATTGAAACCTCTGGAAATTCAGGAGCAGGAAAATACCACGACTCCCAGAACCATACGTCCCCGTCCGAAAGCATGAAACGCTACGCTTCCCATTTTCTGTTTCTTCCCGGGCATGGCTATCTGAAACAATATGTGGTGGAGATAGGTGAAGGACAATGTGTATCACGTATCTTCCCATTGACAGAAGAGGTGGAGAATACGGAATGGCTACCGGGAGTCATAGCTTTGCTTACGGAGGTGGAAACAGACTATCCTCATTTTGATACGTGCTGCAATATACTGACGGCAATCCCTCCGGTTATCGAGGAAGAATTGCCTTATTTGATTCCCTGGTTGTTTTTTCCTTTTGATTTTACTACAATGCAGCCTGGCGCCGGAACTCAGCGCAAACTACTGCTGTGGCAATAGCCACGTTCAATGACTCCGAGGTCTCACGGCTGGCGGGATAATTCGGTATGTATAGTTTGCGGTTGATGAGTGCCTCCACTTCTTTTCCGATGCCATTTCCTTCATTACCCATCACAATCAGCCCATTTTTCGAAAGCGGTTGTCCGTACATATTCTCTCCGTCCAGGAAAGTGCCGTAAACGGGAATATCCTTCAGTGAGCGGATGAACTCGGGTAGGGGAGTATAATGCAGTCTGACGCGTGCGATACCTCCCATCGTGGCCTGCACAGTTTTGGGATTATAGATATCCACCGTGTTGGGCGAACAGAAAATATGCTCTATCCCGAACCAATCAGCAAGGCGGACAATCGTTCCCAGGTTACCGGGGTCTTGCACATCATCCAAAGCCAGACAGAGGGAGTGGCTGATGACGGAAATATCCGTCTCCTCATCCGGCTGCCGGAACACAGCCAGCACTTGTTGGGGAGTTTTCAGCAGGCTGGCACGCGAAAGTTCCTCCTCCGATACTTCCGTGACATCCGTTACGGTGGAGAGAGGGCGGTTCCGGGAAAGCCATTCTGAAGTTGCCAGCAAGAACTGACAAGGAAAATGTCCCAACAAATCCCCTACGAGTTTAGGTCCTTCTGCCAGAAATACCTTGTCGGCCTTCCGGTTCTTTTTCTGCTCCAACGAGTGGATATATTTAATGCGATTTTTACTTAATGCCATAGGACACACATGTTATCATTTGACAAAAATACGTGATTATTTCAATATAATCAAAAACTCTGCACTCTTCCGGCGTTTTTTATTTCGGGAACAAAAAAATACAAGTATATTTGTAGCTGTTTATGCGCAATTAATGACTCGGTATGAATAAAGGTTTCCGCTACGCGATACTTACTACTATCGTACTTTTGTTGGCTTCCTGTTCTTCTACCAAATATGTGCCGGACGGCTCGTATTTGCTGGATGAAGTGCGCATACATACTGATAATAAGGAAGTAAAACCATCCAATCTCTCCATGTACATCCGCCAGAATCCCAATGCGAAGTGGTTCAGCCTGATAAAGACCCAGTTGTATGTCTACAACTGGTCCGGACGGGACTCTACACGCTGGATAAACCGTACATTGAGGAAATTAGGTGATGCCCCGGTCATATACAGTGAGGAGGAAACCAACCGGACCAGGGAAGAAATCACTAAGGCTGTGCAGAATATGGGCTATATGGGCGCCCTGGTGGAACCGGTACGCCAAGTCAAGAAGAAAAAGATGAAGTTGGTCTATAAAGTGACAACCGGCAAGCCCTATAAAGTTCGTACCTTGAAATATGATATCCAGGACAGTAAAATAAAGGAATACATGCGGCAGGATTCCGCAGTAACCTTATTATCCGAAGGCATGTATTTTGATGTCAATGTACTGGATGCAGAACGCCAGCGCATCACAAACAAACTGCTTCAGAATGGATATTACAAGTTCAATAAAGAGTACATATCCTATACTGCGGATACTGTCCGTAATTCTTATCTGGTAGATTTGACACTGCATTTGGCTCCATACAGACAGCATAACGAGGATACGCCGCAGAATCACCGGCAATACACTATCAATAAAGTGAGTTTCATTACCGATTATAATGTGTTGCAGGCATCCACCCAGAACAGCATCGAGGTGAATGATTCATTGCATTACAAAGGCTTTCCCATCTACTACAAAGACAAGCTTTATCTGCGCCCCAAAGTGCTGACCAACAATCTGCGCATCACTCCGGGAACTCTCTATAACGAGCAGAACGTGCAGCGTACCTACTCCAACTACGGACGCCTGCAAGCCCTGAAATATACCAATATCCGTTTTTTTGAAGTGCAACAGAGTGACAGTGCAAAGCTCAACGCCTATGTGATGCTGACCAGAGGCAAGCATCAGTCCGTATCTTTTGAGGTGGAAGGCACAAACTCTGCCGGCGATTTGGGAGCTGCCGCTTCGGTGGCTTTTCAGCACCGCAACATGTTCAAAGGTTCCGAAACATTCATGTTCAAGCTACGTGGGGCATACGAGGCTGTGTCCGGTTTGCAGAGCTCCTTGAATCAAGACTACATAGAATTAGGTGCGGAAGCAACCATCAACTTCCCACGGTTTATGTTTCCCTTTGTATCCAGCGATTTCAAGCGGAGGATAAGGGCTACTACAGAATTCGGATTGCAATATAACTACCAGATGAGACCCGAATTCACGCGCATTGTAGCATCTGCCGGATGGAGCTACAAATGGGGGGTACAACAACAGCGTTCGCAGCATCGCATTGATTTGCTGGACATCAACTATCTGTATATGCCCAGCATAGACCAGACATTCAAAGAGGATTATCTGGAGAAAGACGAGAACTACATCCTCAAATACAATTATGAAGACCGCTTTATTGTCCGCACCGGCTATAGCTATATCTACAACAGTGCCGGAAGAGCATTGATGAATAACTCCGGTATCGGAAATTCCTATACCATCCGCCTCAAATTTGAATCGGCGGGTAACTTGTTGTATGCTGTGGCAAAGCTCGGAGGAATGAAGAAGAATGCATCGGGGGAATACACCTTGTTGAACATTCCTTTTGCCCAATACCTGAAAGGCGATTTTGACTTTGCCAAGAATCTGGTCATTGACAACCGCAATTCATTGGCATTTCATTTTGGTGCCGGTATTGCCATTCCATACGGCAATGCAACAATGCTTCCATTTGAGAAGCGCTACTTCTCCGGCGGCGCCAACAGTGTGCGCGGATGGTCTGTACGTGATTTGGGGCCCGGTTCTTTCCCCGGCGATAATAACTTCATGAACCAGTCGGGAGACATCAAGCTGGATGCCAGCATTGAATACCGCACACGGTTGTTCTGGAAATTCAGAGGAGCCCTCTTTGTAGATGCCGGGAATATCTGGACAATACGGGATTATAAAGACCAGCCGGGAGGTCAGTTTAAATTTGACAAGTTCTATAAGCAGATTGCCGTGGCATATGGTTTGGGATTGCGTCTTGACCTGGATTTCTTTGTATTGCGTTTCGACGGAGGTATGAAGGCCATCAATCCGGCTTATGAAAAGAAAAAAGACCGTTATCCCATTATTCATCCTAAATTCAGCCGCGATTTTGCTTTCCACTTTGCTGTGGGATATCCGTTCTAATGAAAGTTGAAAATGGAAAGTGAGAAATGCTTATTGGGCATCTATGTACCAGCCACTTTCCATTTTCAATTTTCCATTAATTAAAAGCGTAGTACGTGCCAATCATCGTCGCCTGACGTGCTGCTGCCACACCTTGGGCATCCAGCGTCACTGTCATTTCCTCACCGTTCGGAAGGGTCATTTGTGCAGTGCCGTCATTGTTCATTTGCAGCAATTCTGTGCTGACACCATCGGCAACAACATTCCAAGTATTCAACTCTTTGTTGTAAATGAGTTCCATAGAAGCAGTCTCACCTTCTTTGGTGATAGAATAGCCGTTTTCAAGTGTCTCTACCAGGTAGTCACCGTTTTCGCCTTTCACTTTCTTTACATCACCAATGCTGGCCATAGGGTTTGAACCACTCCAGAATTCGATGGAGTTGATGACCAATGCATCGGCCAGATAGCAAACGCCATATACCGGGATAATATTGAATGCCAGATAAACCAGTTCGTTTACAAACTTGGTACCAATACCTTGATTCCAGCTGACCAGTTTACTATGCAGTCCAAAAGAACCGATACAAGAACTGAAAAGAAACGAGCCGCAAATCATTACGGTCGCAGCCATCTTCAAATTGAACTTTTTCATAATCACTCTTTTTTATTTTACTGTGTTTAATTAGCTTTATAGCTCATCGAGTTATTTTAAGCATCCGCAAATATAGGATTTTTTACGAAAATACATCCTATTTGAGCTTAAAATCTGTTTTCAGTAAAACGGAAGTGTCTATTTACGAGCCTTTTGGAAAAGAGCTTTTCTTATCCAGCGGTCAACGGCAAACTTGCCCGGACCTATGATATACATCAATATGAACACTACCAGATATACAAAAGCCAACTCTTTCGTGGCAAACGGGTCATTACCATGAATTACAAAAAAGGCAACAGCCATTGTAAACACCATTGGTATCATAGCCAAACGATAGAGAAAACCTATAATGAATGCCATGGAACATGCCAATTCACCAAAGATAGCCAGTCCTAAAGACAGCGGACTGCCTACACCCAGCGGGTCAGGGAAAACGGCCGACAGCTCTTGAAAGTTAGTCCACTTCTGGATACCGTGGTTCATTAATAATATACCGAATACAATTCTTGCAATCAATAGCATAGCAGATGTTGCCGTTCCGTCCGGTTTGACAGGAAATAAAAGTCGTTTTAACATATTCATTCGTTTTTAAGTTCGTATATGAACTATAACAAATATTACTCAATAAAAGTTTACTCCCGTTTCAACGGTTTGATGATAATCCGTAAAGACGGGTCATAGGTAAAGTAACTCCACATCCAGTCTACGAAGATGAAAAGACGGTTCTTTACACCCACAATACTCATCAAATGGATGAATAGCCACACAGCCCATGCCGGAAAACCGCCAAAACGCAGTTTCTTAAGCTCGACTACGGCATGATTGCGGCCAATGGTCGCCATGGAGCCTTTGTTTTGATATATAAACGGCTGCAACGGCAGGCCTGTTTCTGCACGCTGCAAGTTCCTTATCAAGTTGCGGGCCTGCTGGATGGCTGGTTGCACCACTTGCGGGTGTCCTTTGGGATACTCCTCAGAAATCATAAGGGCCGTATCCCCGATAGCGAAAATATTGGGATATTGAGAAAGACGGTTATAAGTGTCCACCTTCAAGCGGTTTCCCGGTCCATAGGCATCGGCAGGCAATCCTTGAAGGCTGTTTGCCTTGACACCGGCCACCCAGAATACATTTTTGGTATCGATGGCAGTCCCGTCATTCAATGCCAATTGATAATTCTCGTATCCCATCACCCGTTGATTCAATTTGATTTCCACATCACGCTTCTTCAGATAATCGGCCACTTCTTTGGAAGACTCTTCTGAAAAAGCAGACAAGAGCCGGGAAGAGCCATCCAACAAGATGATACGCATCTCATTGATATTCAAGTCCGGATAGTCTTGAGGAAGGACAAACTTCCTCATCTCGGCCAAAGCACCAGCCAACTCTATTCCCGTAGCTCCACCGCCTACAATGGCAAAGGTCATCAGACGCCTGCGCTCTTCTTTATTACCGGTGTTCTGGGCTTGTTCAAAACTATCCAATATCTGGTTTCGGTTGAACAAGGCTTCCGAAGTATTCTTTAGTGCCATGGTCTGTTTCTCCAGCCCGTCGTTTCCAAAATAATTTGTGTTGCAGCCGGTGGCAATGACCAAATAGTCGTATGCCAGCGTGCCGATGGAAGTCTCCAGCAGATTGTGTTCCGGGAAGACTTGCTGTGCTTCACAAATACGTATATGGAAATGCTCTCTTTTTTTGAAGATTTTTCGGTATGGGAATGATATGGCACTCGGTTCAATACCTGCTGTGGCCACTTGATAGAGTAACGGTTGGAAGATGTGATGGTTATTCTTATCCAGTAAAACTATCTGAAACTTGTTGCTTTTCAATTTTCGTGCCAGCTTTAATCCGCCAAAGCCGCCGCCTACGATTACCAGTCGTTTCTGTCCCTCTTTATCGGGAATGTCCATTGCTGTTTTCATAATTCAATATCATGTTGTTCTTTGTAATATTAAAATAACAGTATAAATCGAGGAAAGTTCTATAAATGATGTAGTTAAAAAGAGTAAACCCCACATGCAATGTAGAAATGAACATTAAAAGAGAAAAATTGGAAACAAAAAGAACAGTAACATTGTTGTAATGAAGAACATAAAAACTAACTTTGCCACGGAAGTTTTCTACAAGTAAATGGACACTAAATTGACAAAATGGATATTACCAATATTGATGCTGATTACAGAAACGGCTGTTCATGCACAAACACACCTTGCAGAAGCAAAAAACTCTGTGGACTCAATTTCTACGTATCCGATAGACTCGCTTCCCAAGAAACGCAGTTTTTTCGGAAAAATTTTGAATTACTTCAACGATGCCAACAAAGAAAAGAAAAACAAGAAATTTGATTTCAGCATTATAGGCGGACCTCATTATTCCAGTGACACCAAATTTGGAATCGGACTGGTGGCGGCAGGACTCTACCGTACCGACCGGAACGATAGTATTCTCCCTCCGTCCAATGTCTCTCTGTATGGGGATGTCTCCACAGTGGGATTCTATTTGCTGGGAGTACGTGGAAACCATCTGTTTCCCCAAGACAAATACCGGTTGAACTACAATCTGTATTTCTATTCTTTCCCAAGCCTTTACTGGGGACAAGGATATGACAATGGAGCCAATGATGACAATGAGAGTGAATACGATCGCTTTCAGGCGCAGGTTAAGGTGGACTTCATGTTCCGGATGGCACGTAACTTTTATATCGGTCCGATGACAGCATTTGATTACGTGTATGGACATGACTTTGAAAAACCGGAATTATGGAAAGGAATGAAAGCGCGTAGCACCAACGTGAGCTTGGGGTTTTCCTTGTTGTATGATTCACGCGATTTTCTGACAAATGCCTATAAAGGATATTACCTACGGATAGACCAGCGCTTCAGTCCGGCCTTTTTGGGAAATAAATATGCATTCAGCAATACGGAACTGACGACCAGCTATTACCAGTCCGTGTGGAAGGGTGGGGTGTTGGCAGGCCAGTTCCATACTCTGCTGAACTACGGAAATCCGCCCTGGGGACTGATGGCAACATTGGGAAGTTCCTATTCTATGCGTGGCTATTATGAGGGGCGCTACCGTGACAAGTGTGCAATGGATGCCCAGCTGGAACTACGCCAACATGTATGGAAGCGAAATGGAGTTGCCGTATGGGTAGGGGCGGGAACCATATTCCCGAATTTCTCGGAATTGGAGGCCAGGCATATTCTTCCTAATTATGGTTTCGGCTACCGCTGGGAGTTCAAAAAGAGAGTAAACGTACGTTTGGATTTAGGTTTTGGCAAACACCAGACCGGATTTATATTCAATATCAATGAAGCTTTTTAGAGACATAAAAAAATGGTTCGACAATCAGGAACATTTGTTCTATCTGTTTCTGGTCATTCTGATAGTGCCCAATGTAGTGCTATGCTTTACAGAACCCATATCATGGACGGCAAAGATATGTAATATCCTGCTACCCCTTTCTATATATTATGCTGTAATGGCTTGGTCGAGAAACTGTGGCAGGACATTCTGGCTGCTATTTCCGTTCATCTTCTTCGGAGCCTTCCAGCTTGTATTGCTGTATCTTTTCGGTCAGTCCATTATCGCAGTGGATATGTTTCTGAATCTGGTGACAACCAATTCGAGCGAGGCGCTGGAACTGCTGGACAATCTGATACCTGCCATCGTTATTGTGGTAGTGCTCTATATACCTGCATTAATTCTGGCAACCATATCCATTGTACACAAACGCAGACTGTCCGAAGCATTCATCCGGCAAGCTCGCCGTCGCACTCTGTATGTGTTGTCTGCCGGAATATTATCCTTAGGCACTGCTTATTTGACAGATAACCGGTATGAGCCGAAATCCGAACTGTATCCTGCCAACGTATGCTACAACATAGCACTTGCTTTTCAACGGACGGCCCAGACGCGGAATTATCACAAGACCTCTAAAGATTTTACCTTTCATGCTAGAAGTACTCATCAGGCTGATGAAAGGGAAGTATATGTAATGGTGGTGGGAGAAACCTCACGGGCATGCAACTGGGCTTTGTACGGCTACGAACGGGAGACTAACCCGGGACTGTCGGGCATTGGCGGACTGACAGCTTTCAGCCATGTGCTGACAGAATCAAACACTACCCACAAGAGTGTTCCGATGTTGCTGTCGCCGGTCAGTGCTTCCAGTTTTGATTCCATCTATTATCAGAAAGGGATTATCACAGCATTCAAGGAAGCCGGTTACCAGACCGCCTTTTTCTCGAACCAGCGTTATAACCACTCATTTATAGACTTCTTCGGCAAAGAAGCCGACACGTATGATTTCATTAAAGAAGATGTGGGGGATTCCAATTACAACCCCTCTGATAACGAACTGTTGAAACTGGTAGCAAAAGAACTGGGCAAAGGAGTTTCCAGGCAATTTATAGTTCTCCACACTTACGGTTCTCATTTCAATTATAAAGAGCGCTATCCGGCAGAGCAGGCTTTCTTCCTGCCGGACATGCCCGTTGATGCGGAAGTGAAATACAAAGACAACCTGATTAATGCCTATGACAATTCTATCCGCTACACGGATAATTTTCTGGTTCGTCTGATAGATATGCTTCAAGAACAACATGTCAATTCTGCCCTGATATACACTTCAGACCATGGAGAAGATATTTTCGATGACAACCGGCATCTCTTTCTGCATGCTTCACCGGTACCTTCCTATTATCAGATACATGTGCCATTCTTTATTTGGATGTCCGACAACTACCGGCAGAGATACCCATCGTTATTGGAGGCCGCACAAGCCAATAGGCAGAAGAATGTATCTTCCAGTGCCTCATTCTTCCAGACAATGCTGGAAATAGGTGGAGTGGAGACCCCATACCGGAATGACTCTTTATCTGTCACCAGCGCTCTGTTTATCGAAAGACCCAGAGTCTATCTGAACGACCACAATGAAGCCCGCACACTGGATGATGTCGGTATGCTCAAGGAAGACTTCAAGATGCTGGAAGAGAAAGGCATCAGGTAATCAGGGAAAGAGAGCAGGCTGTTGCTATTTTGCCCTGATTCTTGATATAAAATTCTGAATCACCGGATACATCTCCTCTACCGTATTCAGCTCCATGCAAGCCGTCTCCAACGGGCACCAGCCGGTCTTGTCACGGTTAATGATATGGGGAACCTCTTGGGCAAAAGTCGTTTCAATTCCTGCTTCGCACAGCAATGCCAGCGCAGGAGTGCTGATTATATCGGCATAGACCGTTTTAAAGCCTCCCAGTACCATCAAAGCAGCGGCACCTTTCCCTATAACCTTATCGGCAATGGCAGCCCCCTTCATAAATGCAGAATCTGCCTGGTACAAATCATACAAATCCGCTACTCCCCGTTGGGTGAAAGTACGGACTTCCTCCCGGTTCTTCATAACACAAGAGTATCCTCCCTTGTGCAGTATGTCAATGATACTCTCCATTTTATAAAGTCTCTTGTTTCAACTGTTCTACAAATTTGTCAATACGATGCAGTTCTTTGGGAATATCAATCGTTTGCGGGCAATGCGGAGAACACTGGTTGCACCCGGTACAATGGTCGGCCTGCCTCAGTTTGGGTACACTTCGGTCATATCCTACGAGAAAAGCACGGCGTGCTTTCCGATAATTCTCATCCTGGCTGCTTTCCGGCACATTTCCTTCATTGACACATTTATTGTAATGTATCAAGATGGCAGGAATGTCAATTCCATACGGGCAAGGCATGCAGTACTTGCAGTCGTTGCAAGGTATGGTGGGGTACTCCATCATCAAATCTGCCGTATCATACAGATACTGAGTTTCCTCTTCTGTGAGTGGTACCAATGGAGAGTAAGTACGGATGTTATCCTGCAAATGTTCCATATAAGTCATGCCGCTCAGCACTGTCAGTACATCCTGGGGAGAACCGGCATAACGGAATGCCCAAGACGCCACACTGCGTTCGGGTTCGCGCTGCTTCAGCCGTGCCACAATATGGTCGGGGACATTGGAGAGCCGCCCACCCAGCAGAGGCTCCATAATGACAGCAGGGATCTTACGCTTGGCCAGCTCGTCATACAGATACTCTGCCTTGAAGTTGCTGCCCGAAGCATGTTTCCAGTCCACATAATTCAACTGTATTTGTACAAAGTCCCAATGAACTTCACCACGGTCATGCATCTGCAAGGCATAGTCATAGACTTCGATATCTCCGTGGAACGACCATCCCAAACGGCGGATGCGTCCTGCTTCACGCTCCTTGACAAGAAAATCAATCATACCGTTGTCTATGTAGCGTTTGCGGAATTGCTCCATGCCACCGCCACCAATCATGTGTAGCAGATAGTAGTCTATATAGTCCACCTGCATATCCTCGAACGACTTACGGTACATGGCGATGGAACCCTCGCGAGTCCAGGTATCAGGATGAAAATTGGATAGTTTGGTGGCAAGATAGAACGATTCGCGTGGATGGCGTTTCAGAGCTATTCCCGTAGACTTCTCACTCCATCCTTGTACATACATCGGAGACGTATCGAAATAATTCACGCCATGGGCAATGGCATAATCCACCAGTTCGTTTACAGCATCCTGGTCTATCATTTCCCCTTTTCCATCCGGAGCAGGAACGGTAGGCCAGCGCATACAGCCATATCCTAAAATAGAAACTTTGTCACTCCCCAAACCAGGAAAACTACGATAGGTCATTTTATCCGTCGGAATGGGGCCCAATACTTTACTGCCTTCACTGCTTCCTTCCTTAGAACCACATCCATAGAGGGCAGCAGTAGATGTGGCGGTTGTAATTCCCACTATCTTCAAGAAATCACGACGGTTCATATTGTTTTTATGATGTTCTTCCATACTTATAGAAATTCTACTTTGTTATATAATTCGATGTTTTTCATGTCCTTCCACATAGATGGCACTGAACGGACGGGCCGGACAAAGATTCTCACATGCCCCGCAGCCGATACAACGCTCCACATTGATTACCGGAATCTTTGGAGAATCCCTGTCTTCAGGTATACTCGGCACCATTTGTATGGCTCCCGTCGGACAATGGCGTGCACAGTTGCCACACTGCACACCATCCGTCAGTGGTATGCAATTTTTCTTTACCCACACGGCATGCCCTATCTGAACGGATGATTTATCAGCTTTGGTTATCGGACGGATAGCCCCTGCAGGACATACCTCCGAACATTTTGTACATTCCGGTCTACAATAGCCGCGTTCGTATGACATTTCCGGTTGCATCAATTTCCTTAAGTCTGCAGAAGGACGAAGAACCTGATTGGGACATGCCGACACACAGAGCTGGCAGGCCGTGCAGTGTTGCGCCATATTGCGGGCACTCAATGAGCCGGGAGGAGTGAGGGGAGTGCTTCGCTCAGGAATCTTCTTATCTTCAATGGCTGCCAGTCCTCCGTCTACTTTCTTTTCCTGCGCTTTTAAAACAGAAGTGGCTGCAACCAGAGCCGTTGCTGTGAAAAAACTGCGGCGGGTTTCGTTTATCTGTTCCGAATCTGCCTTGCCCGCAGCAGGTTTACCGAAAGGATGATACTTGTAGGAAATGGCTCCATGCTTGCACTTCTCAATGCAGTTCATGCAAACCACACACCGGCTTGCATCAATCTGATGCTCCTTAAAGTTGATGCAGGCTGCCTTGCAGTTGCGTGAACAAAGACTGCATTGGTTGCACTTTTCCGAATCTATTGTGATGCGGAAAAGCGAATAACGTGAAAGGAAGCCCAAGACCGTTCCTACCGGGCAAATCGTATTACAATAGGTTCGTCCGTTGCGTCCGGCCAGAACAACAAGCACAGCCAAAGTAGCGGCAGCAATAATAAAAGTCGGCAGGCTCTTCAACCATACATCCGTTTCATAAAAGGCATAACTGTCTGCCCGTTCAGCCAGATAAGCAAGCAGATTGTTGCCCCATTGCCATATAGGTTGAAAAAGATTATTGGCAATACGTCCGTATGCACTATAGGGTGCAAGTAGAGCAGCCAATGAACCAATTCCGGCAATCAAGGCAATGATAAACACACCCAATACGCCATAGCGCAGCCAAGATAAGGCCGGAGAATAAGAGTAAGGAAGCTTCCTGCGTTTTTTAGGTTGCCGGCCCAGCCATGCCAGTATATCCTGAAATACCCCTAAGGGGCAAATCACAGAACAATAGATACGCCCGCATACCAAAGTGAGAATTACAAGAAACAATATCACTCCCACATTCAGCGCCAATACAGCCGGCAAAAACTGGATTTTGGCTAACCAGCCGAACCACCCATGCAACGTTCCCGTAAAATCAAGGAACAGCAAGGTGATGAGTGCAAAACAAATCATTGCAAAAGTCAGTCTAATCTTCCGTAACATGATAATCCTTTATTTTGAGTTCCTAAACATTCTATATCAGCGATATGAGTACAAAACAACTGCCGAAATAGTGAAATTTTCTTTATGCAAAAATAAAGAAAAAAAGAAAGATATCATCATTCAATGGAATTAAAAACGAAAGAAATAAACGGTGCAGAATGCCTTTACTATAATCCAAGCGGTCTACAGAAAGAATCAACTTATGATTTCCGAAAAATTTCCGTGTACGGTCTATCGCCCGCCGTACTTCCGGTCTGGAAGAAGCATTGTGATACAGTCCGTAGTTGATTCCCATAGGAAGAGCATCGGTCTCAACTACTCTATTCCCGAGTTGTGCTTCGTCCAGTTTAAAGTCAATACGCAGTACCCGTTCGACAGCACTAATAAAATGCCGCATATAGTCATAAGTATGGAAAGCTATAAAGTCAGCATCCAATAATCCTTTCAGGATTTCTGCACGTTCCGGTAATATCCGGAAAAGTTCATAGGAAGGGAAAGGGATATGATGGAAATATCCGATATTCAAATTCGGGTAAACCTTCCGAAGCATTCCGGGAAGCAGCATTGGCTGATAGTCTTGAATCCACACCTTGTCACCTGGATGTATCACGCGGCAAATGGCATCGCAGAACAACTGGTTCACTTCCTGATACGATTGCCAGAAAGAGTTCCGATATAGCGTATAAACAAAAAAGTAGTGACATAATGGCCAAATAGTACTATTACTATAGCCTTCATAATAATTCTTTATCTGTGTTTCGGACAAGAATACTGGGTGAAAATTTATTCCTTCCAATCTAGAAGTGATTTCCTTTTTACTTTCTTCGTTGTCAACGCATATTCCAGGCCATCCAATCCAATGTTTTTCGTAGGAAATCTGAAGTGAGTCCAAACCGGTAGCCAGTCCACCTTCACTTCATGAAAACACGAACGTTTCATCCTCTTTGGTAACCTTAACGGGTAATCTGTTTGATATAATATAAAATTTCATGTATGAGTTAACACAAGAAATATGCCAACTCATACAATATTTTATTTATTGCTTATAATCAGGATTTTAGGAAAAGATAAAGAGAAAAACAAACATTCAAAAATGAAAAAGAATGTTCCATTTCGATATGGTCCTACTATTACCAATTATCACTGAAAATGTCTTTCTTCACCAATGCTTCAATTCTTTGCTTATAGCAATTTATCCCTTCTGCTATATTTTTACTAGCTTCCGAGGTCCCCATTCCATAGACTACAAGAGGAGTTTGCCATATCATTCCAGCATGTACAGCACTTGCTTGATAAGGTCTTAACAACTCATCCACCGTAAAACGATTTCTTCCTCCGCTTCTATAAGCATCATGTTCAGAGCCGGCAGTAGTGACCACCATCAATGTCTTACCAGCCACAGCAGGAGTTTTTGCCAGATAAGTAAATACTTCATCCAACCATCTCTTCAATAAAGAAGGAGCCGACATCCAATAGAACGGAAACTGAAATACAAGCGCAGATGCATGCGATATGATAGTGCTCCATATCTCTGCATTAAAAGCATCTTCCATACGCATCTCATATAAATTGTATATGGCCACCTCTCCCATGTCACTAATAGCATCCATCAATGCCTTGTTAGCTCGCGACTCTTTTATATTGGGATGTGTCAGAAGAACCACTACTTGCTTTGAATCTTTATCCATATTGTTTTTCTTTTAGTTTAAAATCATTGATGTGTGTACAAATATACAAAATATAGATATACGAGTAGGAGGAAATAAAAGTTTTCTTCCTACTTTCATTTTCTGACATATATTTTCGAATGTGACGAAAGAGGCGGAAAGCGGGTGAGGGCAAAGGTATAAAAACAAACTTCTGAAGAATTTATGATGCGGACTAACGAAAAATAATGTATCATCCCCATATAGATTTACTAGTGATTCCGTATGAGGAGCTTATACCCAACAAAGCATGTTCTTGTTAAGACAAATTAAAAAAGGAACAACTACTGTTGTTCTTTTTTTAAGTACACCCTCAGGGATTCGAACCCTGGACCCACTGATTAAGAGTCAGTTGCTCTACCAACTGAGCTAAGAGTGCATTCCTTATTTCTTGTTTGCGGGTGCAAAAGTAGTCCTTTTATTTTATTCGTGCAAACAAAACGGTGTATTTTTTGCGATGAAATGGGATTTTTTATTCAAACTCGTATAAATCAGAAGGAGTAGTACGCTTCAAAGCACACAACTGTACATCCTTTCCTACGATAATTCCTTTTTCCCTTAATTTCCATTCCACTGTTTTATATGCCAATTCAGGATGATTGTTGTCCTTGCTCAAATGACAAAGCCAAATATACTGTAAATGTTCCGTCATATTTTCCGAAAGAAATTCAGCAGTAGCAATATTACTCATGTGTCCGGTGCGGCTGGTAATCCGTTCTTTCAGGTATTGGGGGTAGGTACCCATGCGTAACATTTCCTCATCGTAGTTGGCTTCCAATATCAGATAATTGGCCTTTCTGATATATTCTGCGGCCGTAGGAGTAATTTCACCAAGGTCTGTAAGAAAAGCAAACACTTTTCCGCCTATCTCAATGCAATAGCCCACATTGTCCGTGCCATCATGAGGTACCTCGAAAGATTCGATATGAAAATCTTCCAACTGCATGGGTTGCTGCTTTTCCAGGTAACGGACAGACGAATATAACTTTTCTGTCATGCAATAGCTCCGGTTGATGCCCTCATGAATCCGGGCGGTTGTATAAATAGGAATATTCAGTTTTTCACCCAATCCGCCTACTGCTTTGATATGGTCCGCATGATCATGCGTAACAAATACCGCACGTATCATTTCCATGCTGATACCTGCTTCTTTCAGTCCTTTTTTTATCGTCCGTACTGCAATGCCGGCGTCGATGAGTATTCCATATTTTTCTGTGCCTATATAATAACAGTTGCCGCTGCTTCCACTGGCAAGGCTTATAAATTTTACTTTCATCCTAATCTCCTTAATTACAAAAAAGCCGTCGCTTTTAAAAAAAGTGACGGCAAATATACAAAAAGTATGCAATATATAAACCTTATGCCTTCTTCTTTTTGTCGATGAATTCGGTAGTTTTGGCAAAAACGAATAATGCTATTGCCGCAACCAATCCTATAACAGCGAAATAATACCAGATATAATGTGCATTGACACTAGCTGCTTCCCACGCTTCGCGGGTTTCAAACAAGACTGGATCAGGACAATATTTTGTCAGAAGCACCCCCGCAATACCGAATCCGAAAATAGAAGAGAGGAATGAATGAAGATGACTGAAACCGAGGTACATACCTTCTTCGCCCTTGGGGGCCTGCAAAGAGAAGTATTCCAGATAACGCGGTGAGATAAAACATTCTGCCAAAGCTTGCACAACAATACCAAACACCATCATCAAAGTAATATTGCTCATGCCGGAAATAATATCGTTGCCCAGCAAATTACCGCATGCCATCAGCAATGCCGATACCGGAATAAGAAACATGCCTATATTCATAGAAGTAATAGCTGTGCGCTTTGCCATCCACCGGGTGATAAAACTTACGCAGCAAACCACTACAAACGGGTTTACATTGGCTATCCACCCCGGTTTGGCTGTTTCACCCGCCATACGGATGACATATTTGGGCATAGTTGCATAGAGCTGTTGCTGCACCATCCAAAAGCCGGTTACGATGAGGATAAGAATCAACAAACGCCAATTAGTGATAATACGCAGAAAACCTTGCCCAATTTCACGCATGCTTTTCCCTTCACCTGCTGTATGTGCCGATTTATACAATAAGATGACAGCCAATAATGCCAGCACCGTCATGGCAGCCGAGAAGTAATTGATATAAATATAAGCTTGCTCACCGATAACATTCCGTAGAGGGTCGACCACCGTTTTTCCGGTAAAAGCTCCTATATTCACCATCATATAGAAGATGGAATAGCCGCGAGCACGGGTAGCCTCTGTTGTTTCCTTAGCCACCGATCCCGATATGATAGACTTGATGAACGAACCTCCTACCATGATAACAAACAATACGGGGACAATCATCCAGCGGTCATTACTATCCGGCAATCCTGAAAAACGGGTTGTCTCGCCATACTCCACCAGACCGGCTGTTTCCAGTAGGGTGGGAAGCAATCCCAAGCCCAAATACCCGATGGAAAGCAGTGAGAAAGCAATAATCATCGACTTTCGGAAACCTATCTTATCGGCATATGCGCCCGTAAAGATAGGCAACAAATAGAGCCCTCCCGAAAACAGACCGGAAATCATGCTTGACTCAAAATCATTGAAACCTAAAATATTGGAAAGATAAATGGTAAGAACAATAAATACAGCATAATATGCCATGCGTTCGAACAGTTCTACTGTACTGCTTACCCAAAAAGCTCTGCTGAAGCCTTTGGAAGCGGGTTGGGGTGATGTCATCATCCTTTTGTACGATTAAAATTTATGTATTAAATGAAAAAATAAATGCAAAAATAGGAAATTAATATCGTGTTTGCAAGATATTAATTTTCTGCAAACACAATATTAATAAGTTGCAGACAAGATATTAACTTCCCATTTATCACTATTTATCTTTTCATTTATATAGAATACTCCGTATCTTTGGACGCTTTTATAAAACGACCATTCATGAAAGATAAAATCGAATTTATAGCTTTTGACGCTGATGACACACTGTGGGAAAGCGAACTTTATATTCAGGAGTTCGAGCACAAATTCTGTAACCTTTTAAGGCAATATCTGCCTGCTTCATCCATATCACAAAGGTTTTTTGAAACAGAAATGAAGAATCTGCATATGTATGGCTATGGGCTGAAGAGCATAATGCTCAGTATGACTGAAACCATCTGCAAAGTGACAGACGGAAACGGGAATATGCATCTTATAGAAGAAGTAATAGGATGGGGACAAGAGCTTCTGCAGAAACCGGTTACACTACTGGAAGGCGTGAAGGAGACCATATCGTCACTTCATGGGAAATATAAATTGGTGTTGGCCACTAAGGGGGACTTGTTCGACCAGAAAAGAAAAATAGAAGCTTCCGGACTGCGAGAATATTTCCATCATATCGAAATTATGAGTGACAAGAAAATCGATGATTACCAGAGGCTGATTGATACATTGGGCTGTCCGCCTGAAAAACTCCTGATGATAGGTAATTCTGTAAAATCAGACATACTTCCGGTATTGGAACTTGGGGGATACGCTGCCCATGTACCATACCACGTGACTTGGGCATACGAGCAACATGAAGGGGAAATACGACATCCCAATTTTATACGATTGGATAGTATCAAAGGAATATTAGATAAGCTATAAGTTATGGGTGAAACTGCATAACTTATAGCTTACTATTGCTTTTTAGAATTGGAAGAAATTCTTAGCGTTATAATAGCTGATATCTTCAATCATCTGGTTTACGCGTTCCATCTCGGAAATAGGAATTTCACCATTTTCTACATCACGGCCTACAAGATTACACAATGTACGGCGGAAATATTCATGGCGCGGATAGGAGAGGAAGGAACGGGAATCGGTCAGCATACCAACAAATCGGCTCAATAAGCCCAGTACAGAAAGGGCATTCATCTGCTTTTCCATACCATCCTTCTGGTCAAGGAACCACCAACCGGAACCGAATTGAATCTTACCGGCAACCGTACCATCCTGGAAGTTACCCAGCATAGTAGCAATGACTTCGTTGGCGCATGGATTCAAATTATAAAGAATAGTCTTGGTCAGCTTACCATTGGAGTTTAAGCGGTCGAGAAATTTAGCCATAGCTTTTGCTGTAGTAAATTCGCCAATGGAATCAAAACCGGTATCAGGACCTAACAGTTTGAACATCTTACTATTGTTGTTGCGAATAGCACCATAATGGAACTGTTGTGTCCAACCTTTCTCCCAATCCATTTCGCCGAACACAACCAGCATGGCCGACTTGAATTTCAGAATTTCCTCCTTCGTCAATCCAGTACCGCCATATACCTTGTTAAAGATAGCCTTAACTTCCGCTCCTGTATAATCCTCGGCATAGAATTCTTCAATTCCGTGGTCAGACAGTTTACATCCTTGTTTCGCGAAAAAATCGTGACGCTTACGCAAGGCAGCAACCATATCGTCAAAGCAGGAAATAGCCACATCGCTCACTTCGGCCAACTTTTCTACATATGCGCGAAAATCGGAAGGAACTTCCACCGCCATTGCCTTATCCGGACGCCAAGTAGGCAACATCTTGATTTCAAAGCCGCTCTCACGTGTCTTGATATGGTATTCCAAGGAATCAATAGGATCATCTGTAGTACAAACCACTTCCACATGATAACGGCGCATCATGCCACGGGCGGAATATTCAGGCTGTTTCAGCTTCTCATTACATTCATCATAAATTTCACGGGCCGTATGAGGATTGAGAATTTTATCGATTCCAAAAGCGGTCTTCAATTCAAGGTGGGTCCAGTGATACAACGGATTACGGAAAGTATAAGGTACCGTTTCGGCCCACTTCTCAAACTTTTCCCAATCTGTAGTATCCTTACCGGTACAGAAACGTTCGTCCACACCATTGGTACGCATGGCACGCCACTTGTAGTGGTCACCTCCCAACCAAATCTCAGTCAGTGACTTAAATTGATAGTCTTCCGCCACCATTTGAGGAATCAAGTGACAATGATAGTCGATAATCGGCATTTTAGCCGCATGCTCGTGGTACAACTTCTGTGATGTTTCCGTTTGCAACAGAAAATTTCCGTCCATAAAGTTTTTCATCTTCTTGTGTTTTAAGTATCTAAAAATATTACTTTCTATTTATTACACTTATATAGTATTGATTGTAAAGCTAATAGGTCGTATAATTGTTTTTAGTTTTATTAACCGTTATCGAACACAAAAGTAGAAATTTTACTTGGAGAAACAAAATAATTCGTATCTTTGCGGCGAATATTTATAATATTTAAGCTTCAGACGTCTCACCTTTACTGCCTTAGGCAGCATACCTCAAGATGGAAAACAAGAACTATACCATTAAAGACATAGCACGCATGTCCGGCGTCTCTGCCGGCACTGTAGACCGCGTACTGCACAACCGCGGAGACGTATCCGTTTCCAGTAGGGAAAAAGTCCAGAAAGTACTCGACGAGATAGATTATCATCCCAATATGTTTGCCATCGGGCTGGCGGCTAAAAAGCACTATCATATTGTCTGCATTATACCTTATTATATAGAACATGATTATTGGTATGCTGTAGCAGCGGGAATTGACCGTGCCGCACAAGAATTACGGCCGTTCAATGTTGGAGTTAGCTATCTGTACTATCGGCATGCGGACAAATCCTCCTATAAAGAAGCATGTGCTGTGCTCCGGGAGGAAAATGCCGACGCCGTACTTGTTGCCCCGAATTTCCGAGAGGAGACCATAAAACTCACTGCTTATTTGGAGGAAGCGGATATTCCCTATGCATTCATAGACTTCAATATTGAACAGACGCATGCCTTGTGTTATATCGGACAAGATTCCAAAACCAGCGGATACATCGCTGCCAAGATTCTGATGCGTAGCTATGAAAAAGGGCAGGAGCTTGTGTTATTCCTGAACAATCAGAAAAACAATCCGGCAGAAATCCAGATGCAACGCCGCCTCGAGGGGTTCATGCAATACCTTTCCGAGGAACATAAGGATTTGATTATCCATGACATTGTGTTGCACAAGGAAGATACTGACGGCAACAGACGGATGTTGGATGCTTTTTTTAAAGAACATCCCCAAGCCGTACTGGGAGCTGTTTTTAATTCCCGTGTTTATCAGGTGGCAAATTATCTGCACGAAAAGGGGCAGAAGCTGGCAGGACTTGTGGGATATGACCTTTTACACAAAAATACAGAGTTCCTGAAAACCGGTGAAGTAACCTTTCTCATCGGTCAACGCCCAGGCCTGCAAGGCTATTGTGGCGTGAAGACTTTATGCAACCACGTGGTATTTAAAAGACCGGTCACTGCAGTGAAATACATGCCCATCGACATATTGATGAAGGAAAACATAGACTTTTACTTTGAGTTTGAATAATCAAAAAATTACATATCAACCATTTAAATCATTTTTTAAATGAAAGCATTAAACAAAGAAACTGCTCCCAAAGCACAACGCCCGGAACGCATTATCCAGTTTGGCGAAGGTAATTTCCTTCGCGCATTTGTGGATTGGATTATTTATAACATGAATCAAAAGACCGATTTTAACAGCAATGTGGTAGTAGTCCAACCCATCGATAAAGGTATGGTTGACATGCTGAATGCCCAGGATGACCTTTATCATGTAAATCTGCAAGGTCTGGATAAAGGAGAAACCATCAACAGTCTGACTATGATAGATGTAATCAGCCGTGCCTTAAACCCCTATACTCAAAACGATGAGTTCATGAAATTGGCCGAACAACCGGAAATGCGTTTTGTCATTTCCAACACGACGGAAGCAGGTATAGCCTTTGACCCTGCTTGTAAGCTGACAGATACACCGGCGTCTTCTTATCCGGGCAAACTGACACAGCTGTTGTATCACCGTTTCAAGACATTCAACGGCGACAAGAGCAAAGGACTGATTATCTTCCCTTGCGAACTCATCTTCCTGAATGGCCACAAGTTGAAGGAGACAATCTATCAATACATTGAATTATGGCAATTGGGTGATGAGTTCAGAGCTTGGTTTGAGGAAGCCTGCGGTGTGTATGCAACACTGGTGGACCGTATCGTTCCAGGATTCCCCCGCAAAGACATTGCCGCTATAAAAGAAAAGATACAGTACGATGACAATCTGGTAGTGCAGGCTGAAATTTTCCATTTATGGGTCATCGAGGCTCCGCAAGAAGTCGCCGAAGAATTCCCTGCCGACAAAGCCGGACTGAATGTATTGTTTGTTCCTTCTGAAGAACCTTACCACGAAAGAAAAGTAACCTTGCTGAATGGACCTCATACCGTATTGTCTCCAGTAGCCTATCTGTCGGAGGTAAATATTGTACGCGATGCCTGCCAGCATCCTATAATCGGACAATACATCCATAAAGTGATGTTTGACGAGCTGATGGAAACGTTGAACCTGCCGAAAAACGAATTGAAAAAGTTTGCAGAAGATGTATTGGAGCGCTTCAACAATCCGTTTGTTGACCATGCCGTAACCAGTATTATGCTGAACTCTTTCCCTAAATACCAAACCCGTGACCTTCCTGGCCTGAAAACCTACTTGAAACGTAAAGGAGAACTGCCGAAAGGTCTGGTATTGGGACTGGCTGCCATCATCACGTACTACAAAGGAGGTACCCGCGCAGACGGCACAGAAATCATCCCGAATGATGCTCCCGAAATCATGCAGTTATTGAAAGACCTTTGGGCAACGGGGGATACCCGCAAAGTGGCAGAAGGCGTATTGGCAGCCAAAGACCTTATCTGGGGGGAACACGGAGACTTGAATACCGTTCCAGGATTGACAGACATGATTACCTGCTTCTTAAAATCCATCCAAGAAAAAGGCATGCAGGAAACAGTAAAAGGTATTCTTTAATTCCTATGATTTTAAACAAGCAGACCGTACAAAAGGAGTTTTTATACGGTCTGCTTTATTTATACCACATTTGATGGGAAATAATTAAGCCACAGTTTTCTTTTTTGTCTAAAGGCTTTCCTGCTCTGCTGCCCGCAATATAAAAGTAGTGGCACCAATAGTTACAATGGCTCCATCCTCAATGCGAATACGGTCTTTGTCACCCAAAATTTCATTATTAAGGAAAGTTCCCGTCAGGCTGGGAGCATCGCGTAAGGTATAAATCAACACTCCCTGCTTATTACGCTTTACATTAATGATACAGTGACGCTGGTCCATACTCATATCCGAAGTCTCAATCGGCACATCGATAACATTCCCCACGCAACGCCGGCCTATGATATTGTCACCTTCTTGCAATGGAAGTACCTGCTTAAAACCAAACACGTTCTCAATGACCGTGATGCTGCCAAAAGCCTCTTTAAACTCCGCTTCATCCGGACGTTCTTCCTTTTGAGGGGCTTTCATCTTTGATTTACCTAAACGGATACTGAACTGCTTCTTACACTGGTCACATACAAAGACCAGTGATTGGCCTTCGGTATACTTGGTTTCATCGAATGTTAAGTAATTCTCACATTTGGGACAACGGATACGCTTCATGATAGTTAAAAATTAAAGAATTAAAAAATAAAGCAAGGGTAGATTACTTTCTACTTCTTTAATACCCAAGCGTTCTTATACGTTTCATTCTGGCGAACTCTGTTCAATGCCTGATATGCTTCTGTTTCTGTGCCACAAGACTCAATGCTGACACGCATTTTACCATCTCCAACAATTGCTTTTGCATGAGGGTAACCTTTTTCAATCAGTTGCTTTGCCATTGCTTCGGCATCCTTCTCAGTACCTACACTGGCAATGATGACGTGGTATTTCTGTGCAGAGACAAGTGACGGGGCGACAGTCCCTGCTGTGGTCTTTTGAATTTCACTCTTTGTTGTTACAGATGTTGAAGAGGACACTTCTGCCGCCTGCTGCTTAGGCTGAGAAACAACCGGAGCATTCTGCGCGTTAGCTTGGCCCACCTTAACCTCTCTTACGGCAACCGGAACCACCTTTTTCTTTGCCTTCTGCCCCGTGTTTTTTTGAGCCGACGCTTTCGGAGTGTCGGCCTTCCGGCTAACAACAATCGGATTAATGGCAAGGGATTCCTTTTCTATCATCTCAAAAAGTTCATTCGGAAGTAATTGCGCATAATTTCCTTCAACCACTTCCGTATTCTCTATCGGTGTAGACAAAAAGAAAAACAAGGCAACCACTGCAATCATGGCAACCGCATTCGACAAATAGGAGCGGTTGAATTTAATCTCAAACCTTCGCTTTTTGTCTTCCGGCACAACTGGAACAGAATAACGGATGGTCTTTTCCATGTACGGTTTCTTCAGTTCCGCCAGTTCCTGCATTTCAAAACTATCCAACCCATATAAGTAAGGAGTGGTTATCTTGTGGTCATAGGGAACAAAGTCATAAATACCATGAATGGAGTAACGCAATTCGCCAATGTTGGGCAAATCCACCTTACCTTCTTCATGGAGAGCAGTGAATATATGCGCCACTTCTTTTTCTACAATCCGCGTAGCATCAGAAAAATCAGTATCATAGACAGCCATATAGGATTGTACAAGTAAGCCGTCATTCATCTTCAGTTGAGGATTGAAACCGATAATACGGGTAGGGGGCAGAAAAACATTCTCTTCCGCTACTCTCATTGCCGGAGTATAATGAGCTACAAATCCTCCCAAACCGGGAACAATGACACAATCGTTCTCCAATAACAATACTTCTATGTGCTGTGCTAATTCAATCATGCTACAAAAGTAGCGGAAATATCGGATATACGCTAGTTTCAGAGCTTTTTTCTTATCAACAAATTATGAACATTGCACATTGAAAATGTATTTGAAAAAGGTTTTTTGGCAAGAGAAGGAATTTTTACCGGAAAAATTTCTACTTTTGTACCGTTTAACTATACTCGTCAAGAATAGAAAGACAATTGTCCTCGCAAGAGTATACAAACCTAAACACTTAACAAAAGACTATTATGCGTATTATTTTCTGTCTGATGGTTTTCTTGTTCATAGGAAAGAACACGATGCTGGCACAGCAGCTGTCCTCATTCGTAGAATATGGAGCAGCCCTGCATACCGGTGACAATACTCCTCTTTGGCAGGTCAGCAACCAGCAAGGACTCACTTCGCTCGACAACAATACTTACATACGTGGAGGAATATCCTACAAACACCAACTTGGAAAATGGAAGTTTGAAGAAGCACTGGATTTGGTTGCAGCAGCCGGATTCAGCACGACCTCCTTCATTGTACAGCAGGCTTACGTAGACATCCGTTACAAGTGGTTTGGATTCTTTGCCGGAAGCCGGGAACAGAATTCTCCATTGCTGAATCAAGAGCTGAGCAGTGGCGGCATGACCTGGTCGGGCAATGCGCGTCCCATCCCACAAGTACAGATAGGCATACCCGAGTATGTACAGTTGCTACCCCGTTTAGGCCTGAAAGGAGAAATCTCGTACGGATGGTTTACAGATAACAAATACCAGCGGGAGCAAGTCGGAGAAAAATACTGGTACACCAAGAGTATCAAATACCATCATAAAGAAGGGTTCCTGCGTATCGGCATACCCAAAGGAAAATGGCAACTGGAACTCGGAATGACCCTCGACACCCAATTCGGAGGATACAAGATTGGAGGTTCCGAATCGGGAGACTTGGGCAACGGATGGAAGGATTACGTACGCGTATTCTTCCCCGGCCACGGGCGTGAGGACGGACCGGTAGGTGAACATCTGGCTTTCCAAGGCAATTTTCTGGGTAGCGAATATATCAAAATGACTTATCGTCCTAAGGAAGATTTCTCCATCAGCGCCTATCTGGACAATCATTTTGATGACTTCTCCGCCATGGCCAAACTCAACGGTTGGGATGGCTTATGGGGTGTGGAATATAAATCCAACCATAGACAAGCCATCAACGGAATCGTTATCGAATATCTCCAGACTACCAATATGAGCGGTCCACTGCACGGTTTGCAAAATTCTGTAGTAGGTAAGACCGGAGGAGCCGACAACTACTATAACAACGGTTACTACCCAGGATGGGCACATTGGGGTATGGCGATAGCCAATCCGTTGATAGCATCGCCTATCTATAATAAGGATGGCGATATGAGTTTCAAGTACAATCGCGTTAAGGCCCTGCATCTGGGATGGAGCGGCGACATCAGCAGTGAGTGGAGATATGTGGCAAAATTGTCCCACAACAGAACTTGGGGAACTCCTCATCGTCCAATACCCGATATATTAGAAAATTTTTCTACTTTTGCATCGTTTTACTATATTCCCCGTAAATGGAAGGGCTGGTGCTTCAACGCGTCCCTTGCATTGGATATGGGAGAGATATATGGAGACAATTTTGGATTCCAACTGAAAGTACATAAAACATTTTAAGAAAATGAACTACATACAAACAGAGATTGACGGCGTATGGCTGATTGAGCCGAAAGTATTCCATGATGCCCGCGGATACTTTATGGAAGCATTTAAGGAAGAAGAGTTCCGTGCACATGTCGGAAACGTTCACTTCATCCAGGACAATGAGTCCAAATCCTCTTTCGGTGTATTACGTGGTCTTCATTACCAGAAGGGTGATTGCAGCCAAGCCAAACTGGTACGTGTCATTAAGGGAAAAGTGCTGGACGTGGCTGTCGACTTAAGAAAATCTTCTCCCACTTTCGGAAAGTATGTCAGTGTGGAGCTAAGTGAGGAGAACAAAAGACAATTCTTCATTCCGCGTGGTTTTGCCCACGGTTTTCTGGTGCTGAGCGATGAAGCTGTCTTTACATACAAGGTAGACAACGTATACGCACCACAATCCGAGGCATCCATCCGTTTTGACGACGAAACCATCGGTATTGAATGGCCCGTTGCTACGGAACAGCTTCTATTATCAGATAAAGACGGACATGCCGTATCGTTCAAGGATGCGGTCTATTATGAATAAAATATGAAAATAGCCATTGTCGGTACAGGATACGTCGGTTTGGTAACCGGAACCTGCTTTGCGGAAATCGGTGTCAACGTTATTTGCGTAGACACGAACAGTGAAAAGATAGAGTCACTGAAAAAGGGTGTTATTCCTATCTATGAAAATGGACTGGAAGAAATGGTTAGCCGGAATGTGAAAGCAGGACGCCTACAATTCACCACGTCTCTGGAGAGTTGTCTGAATGAGGTGGAAGTGGTATTCAGTGCCGTAGGTACACCACCCGATGAGGATGGAAGTGCCGACTTGAGCTATGTGCTGGAAGTTGCCCGCACCATTGGACGCAATATGCAGAAATATGTGTTGGTGGTAACCAAAAGTACCGTTCCCGTAGGTACTGCCAGAAAAGTGCGGGCTACCATTCAAGAAGAACTTGATAAGAGAGGGATGAACATTGACTTCGATGTCGCTTCGAATCCCGAGTTTCTGAAAGAAGGTAATGCTATCAACGATTTTATGAGTCCCGACCGTGTAGTGGTGGGAGTAGAGTCCGAACGAGCCAAGAAGATAATGAGCAAGCTCTACAAACCATTCCTGCTGAACAACTTCCGTGTCATCTTTATGGACATCCCTTCTGCAGAAATGACAAAGTATGCAGCTAACTCCATGCTTGCCACCCGCATCAGCTTCATGAACGACATTGCCAATTTGTGCGAATTGGTGGGAGCGGATGTAAACATGGTGCGCAGTGGTATCGGTTCGGATACCCGTATCGGACGCAAGTTCCTCTATCCGGGGATAGGTTACGGCGGTTCATGCTTCCCTAAGGATGTAAAGGCACTGATTAAAACGGCTGAACTGAGCGGCTACAAGATGCGTGTACTCCATGCAGTAGAGGAGGTGAACGAGAAACAGAAGAGTATCTTATTCGAAAAGTTGCAGAAGCATTTCAATAATGATTTGGAGGGAAAGACCATTGCCATTTGGGGGCTGGCCTTTAAACCCGAAACAGATGACATGCGTGAAGCCCCGGCTCTGGTATTGATTGACGAGTTGCTGAAGGCCGGTTGTAAAGTACGTGCCTACGACCCGGCTGCCATGAACGAATGCCGACGCCGCATAGGAGAAAGTATTTATTATGCGACAGATATGTATGATGCTGCGCTGGATGCAGATGCACTGATGCTGGTGACCGAATGGAAAGAATTCCGCCTGCCTTCATGGGCAGTCATCAAGAAAACTATGGAGCAGCCGTTGGTATTGGACGGACGTAACATTTATGACAAGAAAGATATGGAAGAACAAGGTTTCACATATCATTGCATCGGAAAATAAAGTTGCAGAAAAAAGAAAAGAAATAAATAGGGACGTTATGACAATAAAAGGAAGTGCGATTCTCATTGTACTTGTTGTCTCATTGGCCTCATGCAGCAACAGACAAACAGGAGAGGTTTCCGTAAAGGAAGACCTCATTGCAAAACAACTGTTACAAGGCATCTGGGTGAACGATGAAACAGAAATGCCGTTGATGCGCATCGAAGGGGATACGGTATATTATGCCAACCCGCAAAGCGCTCCCGTACCTTTCAAGGTTGTTCACGATACAATCTACATATACAGCAATGAACCGGTGGCCTATAAGATAGACCGTCAAACGGAATACAGCTTCTGGTTCCACTCGCTGGCCGACGAAGTAATTAAACTGCATAAATCAGAGAATGCGGAAGATTCTTTGGTTTTCACCAGTCGAGAAGTGGAGGTCATTTCTACTACTCCGGAAGTGATAAAGAAAGACAGTATCGTAACATACAAGAATACAAGATATAGGGGATATGTATATATCAACCCTTCAAAGATGAAGGTTTTCAAGACTTCCTATTCTGAAAATGGAATCAGTGTGGACAATGTGTATTATGATAATGTAATCCACATCTGTGTATACGAAGGGAAGAAGATGCTTTATGGCCAGGACATCACTAAAAAGATGTTTGCGGATATATTCCCTGCCGAAATGCTGGACCAGGCCATTCTTGCCGATATGAATTTCATGGGTGTGGATAGTAAGGGGTACCATTATCAGGCAACCCTCGGCATACCCGAAAGTTCCGTATACAATTTGGTAAATATGATTATTGGTTTTGACAATACAATGAACATAGAAAAAGCGGAATAAATCCGCTTTTTCTATTTCTTTTCTTCACCACAATGTTTATTTCTTCTCGCCGCCATTCTGTGGACGTTTGGCTCTGGGCTTTCCACCTTTACTGTTGTTACGGCCGTTCTTGTTTCCTCCTGGCTTACGTCCGTTTCCACGGCCGCCCCGTCTTCCTCCGTCAAATGCTCTCGGCTTGTATTCGGGGGCTTCGCCCAGCTCCTCGGGAACCGGTATTTTATAGATGTCCCTATCCAGGAATTTTTCGATATTCTTAAAGTTCCCCTGCTCCTTTTCGGAAACGAAAGTGATGGCTACGCCGTCATTATTGGCACGCGCCGTACGTCCGATGCGGTGCACATAATCTTCACTGTCGTGGGGAACGTCATAGTTTATCACCAGACGGATGTCATCGATATCAATACCTCTCGCAACGATATCTGTAGCTACCAGGATATTGATACGTCCTGCCTTGAATTCGTACATCACTTCTTCGCGCTGTGCCTGCTCTAAATCGGAGTGCATTTCACCAACGTTCAGTTTCATCTGCTTCAAGGCTTTGGTCACTTCCTTCACTTTCAGTTTGGAAGAAGCAAAGATGATGACGCGTTCCGGCGTCTCCTCTGCAAAGAGGCTACGGATGATGCCCAGCTTCTGATTCTCGTAGCAGACATAGGCTGCCTGCACAATCTTTTCCGCTGGTTTGGAAACCGCCAACTTCACTTCGGCGGGATTGTTCAGAATGTTGCCAGCCAACTGTTGTATCTTGGCAGGCATGGTAGCAGAGAACATAATGGTCTGCCGCTCTTTAGGGAGAAACTTGACAATCTGCATAATGTCATCATAGAATCCCATATCCAGCATCCGGTCTGCTTCATCCAAAATAAAATAAGAGACACGCGAAAGGTCTACATAGCCAAGACTGAGGTGGGCTATCAGACGTCCCGGAGTGGCAATGACAACATCTGCACCCAATGTCAAACCTCTTTTCTGCTGTTCGAACAGAACTCCGTCATTACCGCCATACACTGCCACACTGGAAACCGGCATGAAGTAGGAGAAGCCCTCCATCTGCTGGTCTATCTGTTGTGCCAACTCACGGGTAGGAGCCATGACAATGCAATTGATAGCATCGGCAGGGTGTCCACCTTCTGAAAGCTTGTTCAATATAGGCAACAAATATGCAGCTGTTTTTCCCGTTCCGGTTTGTGCCACCGCTATTAAATCTCGGCCTTCAAGTATAACGGGAATTGATTGTTCTTGTATGGGGGTGCACTCTTCAAAGCGCATGGCATCCAGTGCCTCCAGCACATTGCCATTCAAATGTAGTTCTGAAAACTTCATGTATCTCTTTTAAATTTGAGCACAAAGATAGGACTTTTTTTTGAATGTACTAATGAATTAATGGATATCAATGTATGAATCCTTGAAACCTAAGAAGTAAAGTACCCCGTCCAAACCAATGGTGTTGATGGATTGCTTGGCATTGGCAACTACTTTGGGCTTTGCATGGAAAGCGATTCCAAGGCCGGCAATTCCCAGCATGGGCAGGTCGTTGGCACCGTCGCCCACAGCAATAGTCTGCGCAATATCCACTTTCTCCACCTGAGCTATCAAACGCAGCAACTCTGCCTTACGCTTACCGTCGACTACATCACCGAGATAGCGGCCGGTCAGTTTGCCATCCTCTATTTCCAACTCGTTGGCATACACATAGTCTATACCGTACTTCTTCTGGAGGTACTGCCCGAAGTAGGTAAACCCTCCCGAAAGAATAGCTATCTTGTAACCGTATTTCTTCAAAACATACATCAGGCGATCCACACCTTCCGTAATGGGAAGATTTTCTGCAATCTCCTGCATCACGGACTCATCCAATCCTTTCAGCAAAGCCACTCGTTCGCGAAAGCTCTCAATGAAATCTATCTCACCACGCATGGCACGTTCGGTAATGGCCTTTACCTGGTCGCCCACACCTGCACGTATGGCCAATTCGTCAATTACTTCTGTTTCAATCAGCGTAGAGTCCATATCGAAGCAAATGAGGCGGCGCATCCGGCGGTACATATTGTCCAACTGGAAAGAGAAATCCATTTCCAGTTCGGTTGCCAGTTTCATCAACTGCTCTTGCATGGCAATACGGTCTTTCGGAGTGCCACGAACGGAAAATTCGATGCAGGCGCGTGTACGCGATTCGCATTCGTCCAGCGGGATACGCCCTGTAAGGCGCTTGATGGCATCGATATTCATGCCTTGCTCTGCAAGAATACGGGTAACGGCAGATATTTGACGGGCAGACAACTTACGCCCCAATAAAGTAAGAATATAGCGGTTCTTTCCCTGCATATTCACCCAATCCTCGTACTCTTTGGTAGTAATGGGGTAGAAACGGACAGTCACTCCCAGGGAGGAAGCCTTGAAAAGCAGTTCCTTCATAATGAACCCCGAGTGTTGTTCTTCCGTCTTGCACAAAATGCCCAACGAAAGAGTATTGTGAATATCTGCCTGGCCAATATCCAGAATGGTAGCATCGTATTTAGCCAGAATTTCCGTTACGGAAGCTGTCAGTCCCGGACGGTCTTCACCCGTAATACGTATCAGGATGAGTTCAGTGTTCAATGATTGCATAAGTCATCTTTTTGATAGAATAATAGGCTACAAAAGTAAGGAAAATTCCCGCTATTTATGCTAAATAACATAAAAATATGACTTTAAAAAGTAAGAAAAATGCTTGTTTATTTGGAAGTTTGTTTAGGAATTACTTACCTTTGCACCCGATTTCAGAATTAAAAGCTTTGATTATCAGTATCTTTATCACTATTCAAGGCTTTGACAAGACGATGTTCCGGGAAGAAATCACTGTTGAAGGACAGTCCCGGATAGTATTAACCAAAACCGTGCCGCATGAAATATGCAAAATGGATTTTTGTTGTATTACTAATAAGTTCCTTGACTTCTTTTGTAGAAAAAGACAAACCTACCGGAGGTTTGAATGTGGGTGACATGGCCCCGGATTTCAAAATCCAAACCATGTCGGCAGAGCAATCCCAAACCGAACTTTCAGACTTGAAAGGAAAGTATGTATTGCTCAGTTTTTGGGCAAGTTACGACGCGCAGTCCCGGATGCAAAACGCAAGTTTGAGCAATGCGCTTCGCTCTACTGCCCGCAACAATGTGAAGATGGTTTCAGTTTCATTCGATGAGTATCAGTCAATCTTTGAAGAAACCATCCGTAAGGACCAAATAGTTACGCCCACTTGTTTCGTGGAAACTAAAGGCGAATATTCCGGCCTCTTTAAGAAATATCGCTTAGGCCGCGGATTCACTAACTATTTACTGGATGATAATGGTGTAATTATTGCCAAAAACATCTCTGCTGCAGAACTTTCCGCTTACTTGAATTAAGCTTGCTGATGCCCGGTGCATACAACAGCAACTTAAAAAACCTGTAAGACGAAAGTGAGGGTGTTCCCTAGAAACCGACGTCTCTTTCCGGCAAAAAAGGGAACAGAACAAAAGAGGAAAATGAATACAACAAAAAGCCCCTCCCGCACTTGTACAACGCAAAAGTGGGAGGGGCTTCTTATTTTAATGGGCTTCCAGAGACAAACATCCTAAACCTCTGCTTTAGTACGCCAAACCTCAACTTGAGCAAGCTGAAGTAGAGGTTTAGAATGCTTATTTCGGCGCTTTCCTATATAGATAGAATGCAATGAAGGCATACATTATATTCGGTATCCACACAGCGATGACCGGAGGCATGTTGCCGTTCACGGCAAATGTGGAAGCAATGGTCTGAAACAGAATATAAGAGAAACTCAATGCCAAGCCTATACCTAAATGCAATCCCATTCCACCTTTCGTTTTCTTGGAAGACAAAGACACTCCAATCAGCGTCAGGATAAAGGAGGCAAACGACATGGCAATGCGTTTGTGGTACTCTATCTCAAATTCCTTAATGTTGGCAAAGCCGCGTTGCCGCTGCCTGTTGATGTACTCGCTTAGCTGAGGGCTGGTCAACATCTCCTGCTGGTTCTTCATAATCAGGAAGTCGGCAGGCTCCATAAAAAGGGTAGTGTCTATGCGGTCACCCTTCGTGATACTCTCCTTCATGCCATCCATCTGGCGAATCATATAATCCTTGATTTTCCACTTATGCACGGCCGTCGTGTCGTAGGTAATGGAACGGGCTGTAAGGTGGGAGACCAGTTGCTTGTCATTGAACTTGTCCAAAGAAAAGCGATAACCGGTCTTGCTGTAGTCTTCAAAACGTTCGATATAGGCAATTACCCCCGAATCCACTTCCAGCTGGATGTTCCGTGCCGTATTCGCCTTACGGGGTTTGTAGTACTTGTCCTCAAAATTGATACGTGTCACACTGCCTTTGGGAATGACATAAGACCCGAGGCAGAACGTCACTACCGCAATGATTGCCGCAGATACCATATAAGGACGCAACATACGCTTGAAACTCATTCCCGTAGAGAACATGGCAATAATCTCCGAGTTCTCCGCCAGTTTGGAAGTAAAGAAGATTACGGCGATAAATACAAACAGCGGACTGAACAGATTGGCAAAGTAGGGGATGAAGTTCAGATAATAATCAAAGACAATAGCATTCCACGGCGCTTCATGAGACATGAAGCGGTCCATCTTCTCGTTGAAGTCGAACACCACCGCAATGGAGATAATCAATGCGATGGCAAAGACATATGTACCCAGGAACTTCTTAATAATGTACCAGTCCAGCCGCTTCAGGAATTTACCTCTCGGCAGCTTTATATTCTTCCATATCCTCCAGTTCATTTTTCTCATAATCTTGTCGATACGCGTTTCACCATCATCGGTTTCCAGGTAGCAAAGTCGCCTGCAATGATATGCTTACGTGCCTCGCCTGCCAGCCACAGATAGAAAGCCAAGTTGTGGATAGATGCTATCTGCATGGCAAGCAGCTCTTGTGCATGGAACAGATGGCGCAAGTATGCCTTGCTGTACATGGTATCTACGTAGGAGGCACCGTCTGCTTCAATGGGAGAGAAATCCATTTCCCATTTTTTGTTGCGCATGTTCATGATGCCGTCCTTGGTAAACAACATGCCGTTGCGTCCGTTGCGGGTAGGCATCACACAGTCGAACATATCGACACCGCGTTCAATGCCCTCTAGAATGTTTACCGGGGTCCCGACTCCCATCAGATAGCGAGGCTTGTCTTTGGGAAGAATACCGTTCACCAGCTCAATCATCTCGTACATCTTGTCTACAGGCTCGCCCACAGCCAGACCACCAATGGCATTACCGTCAGCACCTTTAGAGGCAACAAACTCTGCTGACTGCTCGCGGAGGTCGCGATAGACGCACCCCTGCACAATGGGAAATAAGGATTGCTGATAACCGTATTTCGGTTCTGTTTCGTTGAAACGCTTGATACAACGGTCCAGCCAGCGATGTGTCAATCCCAGTGATTTTTTGGCATATTCGTAGTCCGAATCCCCCGGAGGACATTCATCAAAGGCCATCATGATGTCTGCACCGATAGTCCGTTCTATATCCATCACCTTCTCCGGTGTAAAGATATGCTTGCTACCGTCGATGTGTGAACGGAATTCCGCACCTTCTTCGCGCAACTTGCGGATACCGGACAACGAGAATACCTGGAAACCGCCGCTGTCTGTCAGCATAGGACGGTCAAAGCCGTTGAACTTATGCAGTCCACCGGCTTTCTCTATCACTTCCAGTCCCGGACGCAGATAAAGATGATAGGTATTACCCAATATAATCTGCGCCTTTATATCCTCTTTCAGCTCAGGCAGATGCACGCCTTTCACTGTTCCCACTGTACCTACCGGCATAAAGATAGGTGTCTCAATCTGCCCGTGGTCAGTAGTAATCAGTCCGGCACGTGCATTGGTCTTGCTGTCTGTATATTGTAACTCGAATGTCATTCCTCTTTCTTTTCGGTCTTTTCTTTCTTTACGGACAAGTCGATGGCATCGGCTACTTTTTCATCAGTCAGCGCAATGGCAAACACTTCCTTAATATCTTTCACATAGTGGAAAGTCAGTCCTTTCAGATATATATCCTGTATCTCTTCTATATTCTTGCGGTTCTCGTCGCTCAAGATAATCTCCTTGATACCGGCACGCTTGGCAGCCAGTATCTTCTCCTTGATGCCTCCTACCGGAAGTACCTTACCGCGAAGTGTTATCTCTCCCGTCATGGCAAGATTGGCCTTCACCTTTTTCTGGGTGAGGGCAGAAGCGAGGGAGGTAGCCATCGTGATACCGGCAGACGGACCGTCTTTCGGAATGGCGCCTTCGGGCACATGGACATGGATGTTCCAGTTATCAAAAATCTCTTCGTCAAGATTCAGCAGGGAGGCATGCGCCTTGATGTATTCCAATGCCAGCATGGCCGACTCTTTCATTACATCACCCAAATTGCCGGTCAATGTCAAACGTCCACCCTTGCCACGACTCAGGCTGGTTTCCACGAAAAGTATTTCACCACCTACGGCAGTCCACGCCAGACCGGTCACCACCCCTGCATACTCATTACCCTGATACTTGTCCCGGGTATATTCGGGTGCACCCAGGAATTCATACAAGTCTCCCGGTTTTATTTCGGTCTTCGCAAAATAACCGTCCGTAGCATATTGGCGTGCAGATTTACGGAGTATCTTTCCGATTTTCTTTTCCAGTTCGCGCACGCCGCTCTCACGGGTATAATTCTCTATAATGGCTTCCAGTGTGTTCTTCGGAATCTTGATATCATTCTTTTTCATACCGTTTGCCTCCAATTCCTTCGGAACCAGATGGCGGCGGGCAATCTCAATCTTTTCTTCCGTGATATAGCCGCTTACCTCAATCAGCTCCATACGGTCCAGCAACGGTCCGGGGATGGTATTCAGATTATTGGCAGTAGCGATGAACATCACTTTGGACAAATCATAGTCCACATCCAGAAAGTTATCATGGAATGTAGTATTCTGTTCCGGGTCGAGCACTTCGAGGAGGGCAGAGGAGGGGTCTCCCTGGCGGTCGGCACTCACCTTGTCTATTTCATCCAGAATAAATACCGGATTGGAGGAGCCTGCCTTTATCAGATTCTTGATAATCCGTCCCGGCATGGCACCGATATAGGTTTTACGATGACCGCGAATCTCAGCTTCATCATGCACGCCTCCCAGCGACATACGGATATACTTACGCTTCAAGGCGGCAGCAATGGAACGCCCCAAAGAGGTTTTTCCCACACCCGGAGGGCCATACAGGCAGATGATGGGTGATTTCATATCGCCTTTCAGCTTTAATACAGCAAGATGTTCCAGAATGCGTTCCTTCACCTTCTCCAAACCATAATGGTCTTTGTTCAGTGTCTTTTCTGCATTGACAAGGCTCAGATTATCCGTCGTATAAATGCCCCACGGCAAACTAAGCATCGTCTGCAGATAGTTCAGCTGCACGCTATAGTCGGGAGACTGGGGATGGGTACGTTCCAACTTATCCACCTCTTTCAGGAACGTAGCCTTCACCTCATCATTCCATTTGATGGTCTCCGCCTTCTTACGCATCTCCTCTATTTCCTGCTCTTGACCGCCGCCACCCAGCTCATCCTGAATGGTTTTAATCTGCTGCTGCAGGAAATACTCACGCTGCTGCTGGTCTATATCCTCACGTGCACGCATCTGGATAGACTCTTTGATTTCGGCAAGCTGCACTTCACGATTCAGAATCTCAAGCAGGCGGTAGGTACGCGCCCGCAAAGAGTCGATACGGAGCAGTTCTATCTTTTCGTCTTTCTTGAGTGGCAGGTTCGTACAGATAAAGTCTACCAAAAACATTGGATTGGTAATGTTCTTGATGGCAAATGCCGAATCCTGCGGAAACATATCGGATGACTTGATGTAGCGTACTGTCAAGTCTTTACACGCCTCTACCAATGCATGGAATTCCTTGTCATTCTTCTCCGGAAGTTCTTCATTCAGCGTAGCTATCCGTCCCTTCAGATAAGGAGTCGTATCCGTAATCTCCTTCAGTTCCATACGTTTGGAGCCTTGCAGAATGACTGTAGTCGTCTGGTCTGGCATTTCAAGCACACGTACTATCTTGGCAACTGTACCGATGGTATGTAAATCCTCAAACAGAGGTGTCTCTGTTTCAGCCACCTTTTGGCATACAACAGCTATATAAGAATTTTTCTTTTCTGCTTCACGCACCAATTTGAGGGAAGATTTTCTTCCTACAGATACCGGCATAAACACCCCAGGGAACAATACCATATTTCGGAGAGGCAATATCGGTAAAACCTCTTCTACCTCAATGTCCATCAATTGTTCTTCATTCCCCTCAAAATCAGCAATTACAGAGAAAGCGTTTCCGCTTCTATCTTCGACATCACTCAGGTAATTTCTTTTCTTCATTTCTTTCTTTTTAGTTTATGTCATATTGGCAGGCCAATAAAGCGCCTGCAAAGTTAAGCTATTTCTTCATAAATAAACGTTCTTCACCCTTTAAAAAGACAAAAACAGTGCCAATTTTATGACAAATATGCAGGCTTTGATTATTTTTGAGCCCAATTAAAGAAGATAAACATGCCAAAATCATCTTTTAAGTTTAAACAATTTACCATATTTCATGATAAATGCGCCATGAAGGTCGGCACAGATGGTGTACTACTTGGGGCATGGGCCCCGGCAGACAAAGCAAAGCGTATACTGGACGTTGGAACCGGTACCGGATTAATAGCCTTACAGTTAGCGCAAAGGAATCCGCATGCCCGGATTACTGCAATCGAGATAGATGCGGCTGCAGCCGGACAAGCCACAGAAAATGTATCTCACTCTCCATGGGCCGATAGAGTAGAGGTCATATGTCATGATTTCCGAGATTATCAGCCGGAAAACAGATTTGACCTCATCGTTTCCAATCCTCCCTATTTTATAGATGCGTTGAAATGTCCTGACGAACAAAGGTGCACAGCACGGCATGCGGGCAATTTGAATTACGATTTACTGTTTCATCGTTCGGCATCTTTGCTTGAAGAGCAAGGAGTCGTAAGCATCATTATTCCAGCGGAAGCTGAAAAAACGGTTGTGGATACAGCTTGGAACCATAAGTTGTTTCCATTGCATCGTGTGCAAGTCTTCACCAAGCCCGGAAAACCGTGCAGACGGGTATTGCTGAACTTTGGTTTTGAAGCAAAAGAGTGTAGAGAAGAGAAACTCTGTATTGAGGTGAATCACAATGAGTTTACCCCTGAATATGTAGCTTTAACGAAAGATTTCTATCTGAAAATGTAATTTTAATTGCATAAAACTTGCCTAAATGTTTGGTTGGTATCAGAATTGTTTTTACCTTTGCACTCGCTTTTCAGAAGTAAAGTATTCGGGGTGTAGCGCAGTCCGGTTAGCGCACCTGCTTTGGGAGCAGGGGGTCGTGGGTTCGAATCCCGCTACCCCGACTGATAAGAATCAAGGAGTTACAGTGAAATGTAGCTCCTTTTTTATTCTCCGAATGGGGCGGTTTACCTTTGGTTTAACCGAGTGAGTTAAACCGAGAGTTAAACCAAAAATGAACATGGATGCTACAATTTCAGTGGTTTGTTACAAATCCAAGACCCTATCTAATGGCGAACACCCTCTAATGCTTCGTATCAGTAAAGACGGAAAGAAGAAATACCAAAGTTTAGGAATATCTGTAAATCCCAAGTTTTGGGACTTTCAGAAAAATAAGCCGAAACCTAAATGTCCTAACTTGGAGTATCTTCAAAAGATTATTCTTGATAAGAAGCTGGAACTTCAAAAGAAAATGCTTGAAATAAAGTCTGGCCAAAAAGAATACTCGGCTGCAACTCTGATTGAAGCAAATGAAAAGCTGCTGGTTGCCAAAACCGTAGATTGCTTTTATAAAGAAATAATTGCTCAGTGTGAGATTAATGGAAAATCCAGTGTAAGCTGCCCCCTAAAACCAAGCGATTCTGCCCCCTTAAAACATTCAACAATGCCCCCTTAAAAAGTCTTGACCGATGGGGTTATTATTATTTTAGTTTATTTCCCTCTGTATGCAGCCATTTTACGGACACTTTCTCCTGTCAGCTCAATCCGGTGCGCCGTATGTATAATACGATCCATAATGGCATCTGCTACTGTAGGGTCTCCGATTGCATCATACCAATTGTCCGTTGGCAGTTGCGAGGTGATGATGATGGACTTGCGCCCATGTCGGTCCTCTATTATATCGAGCAGGATGGGTCGTTCCTTGGCATCAAGGTTCACAAGGAAGAGG